>JBEGRA010000287.1:0-4077 GCA_041180705.1 Pseudomonadota bacterium
GCTGGGTCGATGGACCATCCGAGACTGAGTGCCGCCAGCAACAGCAGTAGCCAGAACCAGGCGTTCACTCGTGCCAGCACTCTTTGCGCCAAGGCAATACGCCAGAGGGTCAAGCCAGCGGTGGTCACTAGGGCGGCGGTCCAGAGGAAGTGGCTCAGCGAGTTGTCGATTGGCAGCGGTGCCGAATTGCCGGTCGCTGTGGGCGTCAGTTGCGAGTAGTCGAGTCCCTCGGGAAAGACCATGAGACAGACGACAACCCAGAGCGCAGCCGCGGCCACCGCTCCGCCTCGTCCATCCGTTTGCCAGTGCGCGCGTTCCATCGCCGGCTTCAGAAGTGGTTGATGACTGCGCCCATCACCCGGGAGCGGGTAGGCGACAAGCGTCGCAGCGCCGTTCGCAGGTCGCTGTAGCGCGTATGCCCGCTGCGGGTGGCCAGCAGGGCGCGGCCCGCGACATTGGCGATGGCCGCGGCATCCGGCCATTGCGCGAGAGGAGGTGTATCAATCACGACAACGTGGAATTCGTCTCTCCATGCCGAAAGTGCTGCAGCGAAGGCGGGATTGCTGAGCAGGTCCAAGGGTCGCGCGGGACGTTCGCCGGCAGTGAGTACCGCAAGGTCGGAGAGTCCAGATGGTGTATGTAGCAGCGGGTGTCCACCGCGCAGCAGTAATTGCGCGAGTCCTTGTTGGTTCGGCAGGTCGAACAGCTCGTGCTGTGAAGGGCGTCGCAGGTCCCCGTCGACAAGCAGCGTGGAGTGCCCGGCATTGGCGAAAGCGATAGCGAGTTCGGCCGCCAGAGTCGAGCGGCCCTCTCCCGCACCAGCGCTGACGATGGCGACCACGTCTGCACGCTGCGCCGTTTCGCGGCGCAGCAGGAGTTCCGTGCGGATGGCCTGAAGACTCTCGCTTCGTGCGAGGTCGACCTGGTTTGCCGGCATGAGGGCCAGTGCGAAGGTCATGGGCTCGCCCATATCGGGGTTCCATGAAGCTCCCCGAGTACCGGAAGGCCATGGTCGCGTTCCAGATCTTCGGCAGTCCGCACTCTCCGCCGCAGCAGTTCCAACGCCAATGGCACGAGGAGTGCCATGCCCAAGGAGCAGAACAAGCCCAGTAGACCAAGACGCCAGCGGGTGCCACCCAAGGGTTCGACGGGCGGTGCCGCCGGGCTCGCTACGCTGATGTTGTTGCGTTCCGTCTCTGCGGCGAACACGATGGCGTCGTAGCTCTCCAGCGCGCGTCGGTAGACGACTTGGGCCGACTCCAACGCCAGTCGGAGCTGCGCGGCCTCATCGCGACGAGCGTCATCCTGCACCAGGCCGCCGCGCTGCCGGGCTACTTCTTCGGCCAAGCTGCGTTCGACTTGCCGGGCAGCCCGCAGGTTCGCTTCGGCATCGCCTTGAACTGCACGCATGGCCATTTCGAGCTGCTCATGGGTGTTTGCGCGCACGGTGGCCAGTCGGGCGATGGCAGGGTGTTTCGGGGTGAAGTCGTAGTTCAGCTTGGCGAGTTGGGCGTCTTGCTCGTCCTGGAGTTGCAGTAGCGCTCGTACTTGGTCGGAGCCCGCCGCAGCGCCTGCCGGTGAAAGCGCATTCGCAAACCTGGCTTCTGCGGCGTGGGTGGCCGCCCGGGCAGTAGCCAGATTGGCTTCTGCAGCTCCAAGCGCTCCCAGTGGCGCGGCGCCACCGGAATTCACGAGAGCCGCACGGGTATTGAAAGTGGTCAGACGCGACTGCGCTTCGTCGACCTTCCGCTTCAGTTCGACGAGTTGCGCCGACTGGCGTGTCGTACGGTCGAGTGGCGCGGAGGCGACCCTCTCGGCTTCGGCAAGACGATAGCTGTTCACCACCGTATTGGCCACCAGAGCCGCTTCGACAGGCGAACTGGCCGTGAAGTTCACGTAGATGAGTTGTCCGCCATCCGGCGCACGGAAGACGGTGAGCTTCCTGGCAATGCGGGCTGCTACCCAGTCGTCGAGCGTGCCCAGCGCCGGTCTGTAGCCTTCTCGATAGGTCTTCCGTTGCGCCAGTCCCAGGGCGCGACCTGTGCGCACCAGAATTTCGCGTGTCTGCAGAAGGGCCATCTGCGTCGCGATGTAGCTTCCCAATTGGCCCGTGGGCAAGTCTTCGCCATTCTGCGGGTCATTCACGGCGTAGTTCACCGCCAGAACGGCTGTGGCGGTGTAAGCGCGCGGCCACCACCAGAGAGCGGCCACGGTCAGAAGACAGCCGGTAGCGAATAGCCCCAGTGCCAGGCGCCAGCGCGCACGAAGCATGGCGAACAACTGGTGCGGCGCCACGCCGGGCGTCGCGAATTCGACGGGGATGAAGCTGGGAGCCACGGGCAGCGGCGTTGCTCGACCGACGATGGGCTGTTCGTTCAAGGCAGGTGACTCCGTGCATTGCGGGAATGTTCCACTTCGAGGAGATGCTCCCGTAAACGCCTACGCGGTTCGGTGGGCTGCCGCACGCGAAAACTCGATTGCTGTCCGGAAGCGGACAAGCGAAGTCAGGGCTCCTGTCGTTGGGTGGCGACGCTTTTCGTTCTCAAGAGCCGTCTTCCAGCACTTCCGGGTAGCCCTTGCGGCAAGTTCGGTGCGCCACGCCACATTGGGTGTGCTCCAGTGAAGTCGCCGGCCATACCGGCAAGGTCCCACACGGAGGAATGACCATGAAGACGACGCGCATTGGCAGGTGGCTTGCTGCTTGCACCCTCGCCCTGGGATTGACGGGGATGATGACAACGGCGGCACAGGCTGCCGGCTATTTCGCACAAGGTGGCAAGATTTACGACCCTTACGGGCAGGAGATTCAGGTCAGGGGTATCAGTCATTTCGGGTTCAACGGCACCATCCTTCAGCCGCAGTACCTGTGGCAAATGGGATGGAAGGAACAAATCGCCCAGATCAAGGCATTGGGCTTCAACACGGTGCGCGTACCGTTTTCCCCTGCGACGCTCTACACCACCACGCCGGTCAATCAGTTGAGCTATGTCGAGCCAAACAAAAATGCCGAACTCATCGGCAAGACGCCACTGCAGGTGCTGGACCTGTGGATGGCCGAGGCCGACCGGCAGGGTTTGTACGTGATGCTCGACATGCACAGTGTCGTGAAAAGCCGCCTCTACCCGACATGGTTCGTGAGCAACCCGGCAGACTTTCCGCTGACCTGGAACGGGCAGGCCTATACGCCCGACGACTGGCGCCGGGATCTCGTATTCGTGGCGAAGCGGTACGCGCACTTGCCGCATTTCTTCGCGATCGACCTCTACAACGAACCCAATGGCAAGGTGCGCTGGAGTGCGGGTGACAAGAACATGACCGACCCGGCCTATTACTGGAAGCCGGCAGCGGAGGCGGCGGCAGGAGCGGTGTTGGCGGCCAACCCGAATCTGCTGATTTTCGTCGAAGGCATCAATGGCAACTGGGATGGTATCGAGACATCAGGGCTTCCGATGAACTACGGCGAAGACCTTCAGCCCGAGGCCTACCAGCCGCTGATGATTCCTTCCAACAAGCTGGTGCTCTCGCCGCACACCTACGGACCGGACGTCTACATGAAGTCGTCCTTCACGGCAGCTACCTTCCCGTCCAACCTTGCAGCGCAATGGGAAACGCTGTTCGGGAAGTTCTCGCCGGAGCATCCGGTCATCATCGGCGAGTGGGGCGGGAAGTACGGCTCGGGAACCGGCGGAACACTCGATATCACGTGGCAGAACGCGTTGGTGGACTACCTCATCTCCAAGGGGATCAGCAGCAGTTTCTACTGGTGCTACACGCCGAACAGTGGTGACACGGGTGGCATTCTCGACGACAGCTTGAACGTTCGTCAGGACAAGCTGAAGTTGCTGCAGCGGCTGTGGGCCGCGAATCCGCCGGTGGGTGGTACCACTACTACTACCACGACTGGGACCACCACTGGCACCACGACTGGGACCACCACCGGCACGACGACTGGGACCACCACCGGCACCACGACTGGAACCACGACGGGCACTACCACTACTACCACGACCAGCACGGTGGCCACGGTGGCGCCCTACATCATGGGCTTTACGCCGGCGTACGGTCCCGTAGGAACGG
>JBEGRA010000288.1:0-3958 GCA_041180705.1 Pseudomonadota bacterium
GCCCGCATGTTCGGCCGCTTTCCTTCGCTGGGGCCAGACCCGGACGAGGCCGTGGCCCTCGGTGCCGCCATTCAGGCGGGCTTGAAGGCCCGCGACGCCGCGTTGAAGGAAGTGGTGCTCACGGACGTGTGCCCCTACTCGCTCGGCGTGGAAGTGGCGGACCGCGCTCCCGACGGCACCGTGAAGGGTGGGCTCTTCGAGCCCATCATCGAGCGCAACACGGTGGTGCCGGCCAGCCGAGTGAAGCGGTTCTACACCATGAACGACCAGCAGCGCGTCGTGAACCTGAAGGTCTTCCAAGGTGAGTCGCGTATTACGGCGCAGAACGTGGAACTGGGCCTCGTGACCATCAAGGTGCCTCCAGCACGCGCCGGCGAAATCGGCATCGACTGCCGCTTCACCTACGACATCAACGGCCTGCTGGAAGTGGATGTGGCCGTCCCCGGCACGGACCGACGCGAGTCCTTGGTCATCAGCCAAGGCGATGCCGTGGACGCTGCCACCGATGCCGCCGCCATTGCGAAGCGCCGCGCCATGCTCGATGCCTTGAAGGTGCACCCGCGAGATCAGGCTGAAAACGCGGCCTTGCTCGCCCGCGCCAACCGCTGCTATGAAGAGCACTTGGGCGAGGTGCGGCAAAACATCGGGCAGTGGATCGGCACCTTCGAGCGAATACTGGAACAACAGAACCCGCGCGAAATTGTCGAAGCACGCACGCAGTTGCAGCAACTGCTGGACCGCGTCGACGGCGAGACTTTCCTGTGACTGCTCCGACACCCAACGGGCCCTGGGCAAGGCTGGGGCTGGCACCCACCGTCGATACCACCGCCATTCGCCGTGCTTATGCACGCGAACTGAAGCAGGTTCATCCGGAAGATAATCCCGAGGGATTCCAGGCATTGCGTGCCGCTTATGAAGCGGCACTGCAGGAAGCCGCGTGGATGGCAGAAGACGCTGCCGCCGAAGCGGAAGAGGCCGCCGACGACGGCCCCTCCGAAGACCCGGATACCGCAAACACGGGAATGGACCACGGTGACGCGGACAGTCCGCACCGTTACTACGCCGTGGTACCGCCTGCCGAAGGCGGCAGCCCTCACGAAGGCGGCGAACCACCCGGCATGGCGCACGCAGACCTTCTGGAAATGGAGGAAGCCCTGCAGGCCCTGATACAAGCCCTGGAAGGCCCTGCACCGGGCGACGACGAAGTAAGGCGACGCCTCGACGCTGTACTCGACGCACTGCAGCGCTTGCCGGTAGACCTGGTCGCGTATTTCACGGACTCCATCGTTCACGCCGTACTCGAATCGGATGCGCGCGTGGATGCCCACCTGACGCATCTGCAGCGCCGCCTCGGCTGGGACCGTACCGACGTACTGGTGTCCTGGAACCACTTTCGCGAGCGCCTCTCGCAGCGGATTGGTGGCCGGGACTTCCTGCTGTCCGTGCGCATTCCCAATGCCCCCCTCGCCCCCGTTTGGGCATTGCTGAATGAAGCGAACCCGTGGCGCCGCACTTTGCAATTGATGCGCCATCCCAAACGCGCACCAGCGGCACTGGCCTTGCTGGAGCGTCTGGAGCACGAGGCGCCCTACGCGCGCGACGAATTGCCCGAGGCCTCGGTCGCGTATTGGGAGCGCTGGCGCGACGTTGGCGTATGGCGCCCTTGGGTGTTCAACTTCATGGCCGCGTTCGCGGCATTGGCGCTGCTGGGCTTGCTGGGCGGCGAACGCAAGGAACCGGGCCTCGTGTGGTGCGGCTTTGCCTTGGGCACCGGGGTGCTCGGCTTGCTGTGGCTGCATGGCGTTGAACGGCCGGCCAAACGCGGCGTGGCGCTGCCTCGTTGGCTGCGTGGTGCCACGGCACTGGGCATGTTCCTCTGGCCGGTGCTGGTCGGTGGGTTCGAGCCACTGCCGGCCACTGCCGGCCCCTGGCTGGCGCTGGTGTTCCTGCCCCTGCTCGCCGGCGGTTGGATATTGGCAGTGACGCGTCCGCAGAGCGCAGGCTACGACAACCCCTTTGCCATCCGGCAGTCCCTGCTGGTGAACCTGTTCTGGATTATCGGCGTGGGTCTGTGGCTACTGGCCCTTGCCTCGCCCAAAGACCACGACACGCAGTCGCCCTCACCGACCCTGCTTTCGACATTGGCAGTAGCCGTCCTTGCCTTGGCGAGCGTTCATGGCGAAACGCTGCGCCAGTGGTTCAGGCTGGCCGATCAGCTTCGCTTCCGGATGCTCGCCGCCATTGCCTGCTGGGGCGTGGTGATGTTCGCGGCGTTGCATGCAGGCACAGGCCATGAGCTGGCACCCACCAGCCGATTGGCGTTGGCAGTGCTCACCTCACTGGCCGTGCGTTCCCTGCTTTACCCGGGAATGGATGCCGTGAAGTTTCGCGGTTGGATGTCCGCCGCTGCCTTCGTGGCCGGGTGGTTTGCGCACGCCAGGCTGGCATTGGTGACAGGCGCTCCGCAAGACTTCGGCCCGGCGGCAGGCTTGATGGGTGCAGCACTTTTCGAAGTGGGCCACCACGCCTGGGCCTTGCGGCGGGAAACTCTCTAGCCATGCCGAGCTTTCTTTCAGTTGCGCAACTCGAGGCCTACCGCCGGGACGGCTTTCTGGTGTTACCCGGGTTTGCTTCGGCGGAAGCTTGCCTGCAACTGCGCGAGCAGGCCCTGGCATTGGCGGAGAAACTGGTGCCTGCGCCGGAGCAAGCCACCATCTTCACCGCCGACGGCGGTGAGGGCAGCCATGCAGCCGATGCCTATTTTCTCGGCAGCGGCGGCGAAATTCGCTGTTTTTTCGAGAAGGATGCTTTCGATGCGGCTGGCCAATTGCGCGCCGATGCTCACCTGTGCCTGAACAAACTCGGCCATGCCCTGCATGACCGCGACCCGATCTTCAACGCATTCAGCCGCACCCCGTCGCTGGCAGCCGTGGCCTGCGACATCGGCTTTGCGGACGCGCGCCTGCTGCAGTCGATGTATATCTTCAAGCAACCGCGCATCGGCGGCGAAGTGGCCTGCCACACGGACCACACCTTCCTGTGGACGGAACCGCGCAGCTGCGTCGGGTTCTGGTTCGCCATCGACGATGCCACCACCGAAAACGGCTGCATGTGGGCCCTGCCCGGAGGGCATCGGCTACCCGTGAAGGCACGTTCCCGTCTGAACACGGAACGAACCCGCGCGGTGATGGAGGTGTACGACGCCGACCCGTACCCGACCGCGGGCCTCGTACCGCTTGAGGCACCGCGAGGCACGCTGATTCTGCTGGACGGCGCACTGCCCCATCTTTCGGGGCCCAACCACAGCGACTTGCCGCGGCATGCGTATACGGTGCACGCCATCGAAGGCAGCGCGCACTACCTGCCGGACAACTGGCTGCAACGCGAAGTGAGCGAGCTGAGCGGATTTCTCGGCGCCAGATAGGCAGCGCGAGGATGGTGAGCCGGGTGGGGATCGAACCCACGACCAACGGATTAAAAGTCCGATGCTCTACCGCTGAGCTACCGGCCCACATTTCAGGCGCGGCAGTATAACCGATGCCGGGGAGCGTCGGCGCGGCAAGCGCCAACCGACTATGCGAGACTCCGAGTCCGGTCATCGGTTGCAGAGAAACACGTCATGGGTGACGTCGACGCCTACCCGCCCCTGCGAATCCCCGAACGCAGCATTCCCGTACCGAACTCCCTCAGCGCGGAAGCCCGCGCAGTGCTCGGTCGGGCCGCCGCGACGCCGATCGAATGGCCACCGTATCCGGAGCTGGCGGATACCGCCGGTTGGCTGCACTATGCGGAAGCAGCCAATGCCAACATGCTCGCCATGATTCAGGCACTTCCCGAGCCCGGGGACGACGCCGAATGCCTTGTCCTGGAGGCTGGAGGATCGTCATGTTTCCACTTTCCCGGCACCGGAGACGCCGGGGAAGACCAGGGCAACGTGTTGTTCGACGTGCATGGCGGC
>JBEGRA010000289.1:0-5613 GCA_041180705.1 Pseudomonadota bacterium
CAGCTGACCGGCGCGGCATCGGCACGGCTGGTCGTTGCCGCAGTAGAGGCCAAGCCGGCCGCTACCGCCAAGTGCGCACCCACGGGGACTTCCTGCGCTTCCGGCCAAGGCTGCCCGGCCAGCGCCAGCAGATGGTGACGCCAGCTGGGGGCCTGCCCCACGCTGCGCCCGCGCGCCAACAAGGCCTCGAGGCGGGGCAGACGCGGGAGCAATTCTTCGGCGGTGGTGCCGGCCGGAGGCGCCAAGTCGGTGATGAGGAAATGCCACATGCGGTATCGTTACGCCCATGAAATTCTTGCAGGAAATCCGCCCGGCGATGAATGTCGTCACCGGGTATGCCCCCGGCGCCATCCAGCTGGGTCCGCGCCGTCTCGAAGGCCCCGTGGCGCTGTCCGCGGAGCACGTGCTGCACCCCTGGCAGGCGGCGCCACTTGCGGAGCTCACCTTCGAGCACTTCGCCGAACTGCTCGCCTGGCAGCCGGAAATCGTACTGCTCGGCACCGGTGAACGTCAGCAGTTTCCCACTGCCGCGCTCACGGGCGCCATGCTCTCACGGCGCATCGGCTTCGAGGTGATGGATTCGCGCGCCGCCTGCCGCACCTACAACGTGCTGGTGAGTGAAGCCCGCGCCGTGGCCGTGGCCCTGCTGTGAAGCTTTGGGGCTTGCTGGGAGTGGCACTGCTGCTCGCCGGCAGCGTGGAGTCGCGAGCAAGCGCACCTGGCGGACAGACCACCTGTTGTGGGAGCGAGCTTGCTCGCGACTCTTCCTTCACCACCGGCCCTCGCTTCACCGACCCGGCTGCCACCGCCTTCGAGACCTTGCAGACCATCAACGCCCGTTTGGCGCTGATGGACGGCGTGGCCGCCGCGAAGTGGCAGTCAGGCGCGCCGGTGCTGGACGCTGCCCGCGAACAGCAAGTGCTGGACCAGGTAGTGCGCCTCGCCAGCAACTACGGGCTGGATGCGGACACCACCCGCGCGGTTTTCACGCTGCAGATGCGTCTGGCGCGGGAATGGCAGGAACGCCGCCACGCCGTCTGGCGCGAACACGGCGGGCTGCCTGAAGGGACGAGCGTGCCGGATCTCGCCAAGCAAATCCGCCCGCAGCTCGATGCCATCACCGCAACGCAATTGAATTTGTTTGCTCGCGACCACGCCGATTGGAGCGATGCGACGGTGCTGCGCACCGCTTACGCCGCCCACCAGCCAGCGCTGCCCTCGCTCACGCAGTTGCCGGAAGCGGACCGCGAAGCGCTGTGGACTGCCCTCGCCGGCCTGCGGCAAGCTCCCGCCAGCGCACTGCAACGCATTCGCATGACGGGCACGCTCCGTGTTGGTCTGACAGGCGACTACGCGCCGTTCAGCCTCGAGCAGCCGAATGGCGACCTCGCCGGGACCGACATCATTCTGGCGGAAGATTTGGCGGACACGCTTGCCGGCGATGGCCTCGAGGGCGGTCAAGTGCTGTACATCCGCACCACTTGGCGCACCTTGTTGCCCGACCTGCTCGCCGGAAAGTTCGATGTGGCACTGGGCGGCGTCAGCATCACGCCGGACCGGTTGGCAGTGGCAGCGTTCAGCCCGCCGTACCATCGCGGCGGCAAGACCTTCCTCGCCCGCTGTGCCGATGGCGACCGCTACGCCACGCTGGCGCTGGCGGACCTTCCCACCGTGCGCGTGCTGGTGAACCCGGGCGGCACCAATGAACGGTTCGTCCGTGCGCGGTTCCAGCAGGCCAACGTAAAAGTCGTCCCGGACAACCGCGCGGTGTTCGCGGCACTGCTGGCGAACGAAGGCGACTTGATGGTGACGGACGACGTGGAGGTGGCGCTGCAGACGCGCCTGCACCCCGCGCTGTGTCGCGCCACTCCTTTGTTGTTCGACCCGGCCGCGAAAGCCGTGCTGGTATCGAGGGACCCAGTATTGGAAGCTGCGGTGAACGACTGGATGGAACAGCAGCTGCGCGCCGGCGTGCCGGCCCTGCTGCTGGAGCACGCACTGCGCCAGGCCGCCGCCCACGCACCCTGAGCGCCCCGTGAGATAATGCGCACATGACCGATTCTCTCCGCGACCAACTCCTGAAGCTGGGGCTGGCGAACAAGCAGCAGGCCAAGCAGGCCCAGGCCCACAAGCCGAAGCCTTCGCGCCACCAGCAACCCAAGCCGGACCCGGCCGCCACCGCTGCGCAACGCGCGCAAGCGGCCAAGCTGCTGCGCGACCAGGAACTGAACCGCAAGGAACAGGCGAAGCTGGAAGCACGCGCCCGCGCCGCGCAGTTGCGCCAGCTCATTGACCAGCACCGTCTGCCACCGCTGCAGACGGACGAGTACTTCAGCTTCATGAACGGTCAGCGCATTGCGCGCGTGCCGGTAGATGCAGACCGCCGCGCTCGGCTCACGGCCGGTACGCTGCTGATTGCCAGCTTCGCGGGCCGCTACGACCTCATCCCCGCCAGCGCTGCAGACCGCCTCCGCGAACGCGACCCGGCGGTGGTCATCGACCCGAACGCACCTGCCGGCAGCTCGACGCCCGCACAAGGCGCAGGCACGGAAGACGCCGAAGACCCCTACAAGGACTTCGTGGTTCCCGACGATCTGACCTGGTAATTCGCGCGGCTTTTCAACGCAAGCCGCGAGTCGGTATTCCTTCAGCCGTTCAACGCGCCGGCAATACGGTGCGCGGATCGACTGCGCGCCCCAGACGGCGAATCTCGAAGTACAACTGGGGCGCCGTGCCGCCGGCAGGCAACGGCCCTTCGCCCGCCTCCGCCACCACTTGCCCGCGCTGAACGTGGTCGCCTTCCTTCACGCGCGGTACCCGGTTGTAGCCATAGGCCGACAGCCAGCCTTCCGCGTGTTTCACGATGACGAGTTGGCCATAGCTGCGCAGGCCTGCGCCCACGTACGCCACGCGCCCTGCCGCAGCCGCACGCACTTCGTCCCCTGGCTGCACGGTCAACCGCAAACCGAAGCCACCGGATGGCTGCGCCTGTTCGCCCAGTACTGTTCCAGGCACCGGCCAAGCGAACGCCGGCGCGGGGCCGGCCACGACCGGCGGAAGCACTTGCGCGTCGTGAGCGCTCCCGGGCGGCGCGGCCTGCGGCTTGCGTCGAGCAGTACGCGGCACGGGCTGCCCGGCACGGGGCTGCAGCACCAGCCGCTGTCCCACGTTCAGGTGCGCGTCTTCGCCCAGGCCGTTCCAACGCGCCAGCTCGCGCCAATCGAGGTTGTTGCGCCAGGCAATGGCGTAGAGGGTGTCGCCGGGCTGCACCACGTAAGTGGCCGCCGTGCGGGGTGGCGGCGAACTGCCGCACGCGGCCAGCAGCAAGACCAGGCACAGCGCCGAAACCCGCGCGAGCGCGACCGGCTTGCGCACGGGCTCAGGCAAGCCCTGGCAACAGCGGCACGAAGCTGACGAACCCCAGCTTCTCGCGCATGTAGAGTTCCTCGCGCCGCACGATGCACAGCAGTTCCTGCCGGCCTTCGGGGCCCACCGGCACGATGAGGCGGCCGCCCTTCGGGCTGAGTTGCTTCAGCAGCGCCTGTGGCACGGTCTCGGGCGCGGCCGTGACGATGATGCCGTCGAAGGGCGCATGCAGCTTGAACCCCTCGAAACCATCGCCATGGCGGTACCGCACGTTCTCGATGCCGAGCGCCTGCAGTCGCTGCTTGGCCTGCAACTGCAGGGGTCCGATGCGTTCCACCGTGCACACGCGGCCTACCAGTCCTGCCAGCACGGCGGTCTGGTATCCGCAACCCGTCCCCACTTCCAGCACGTTGTAGCGCGTCCCGCCGGCCAGCAAGGCCTCCGTCATGCGCGCCACCACATAGGGTTGCGAGATGGTCTGCAGGAAGCCGATGGGCAGCGCGGTGTCTTCATAGGCACGCGTGGCGAGCGCTTCCTCGATGAAGAGATGGCGCGGCACCTGCCGGATGCGTTCCAGCACGGCTTCGTCGCGGATGCCCTGTTCGCGCAGGCGGTCCAGCAGGCGTTCGCGCGTGCGCGCCGACGTCATGCCGATGCCGCGCAGCGGTGGGCGCGCGGCGGAGTTCCCGGCGGAGCCGCTCACGGCTTGCTGTTCAGCCAGTGGCCGAGGCTATCGAGCGCGGCGTGGCGGGTCAGGTCGATCTGAAGCGGCGTGACGGACACGTAACCGTGTTCCACCGCATGGAAGTCGGTGCCGGGGCCAGCGTCCTGGCCCTTGCCTGCCGGGCCGATCCAGTAGATAGGCCGCCCGCGGGCGTCCTTGGCCGGCACGACGTTCTCGGAGCGGTGCCGGAAGCCGAGCCGCGTGGCTTGGTAGCCGCGCAGCTGTTCGTAGGGAAGATCGGGCACGTTGACGTTGAGGATGGTGGACTGTGGCAGCGGCAGCAGCGCTTGGCGCTCGATAAGCTCGCGCGCCACGCGGGCGGCAGTTTCGAAATGCTTGTGCGTCTTGCCGGCATCGTGCTGCTGGTGGTGCTGCACCGCCAGCGACAAGGCCATGGTGGGCAGCCCGAGGAAACGCCCTTCCACCGCCGCCGCCACCGTGCCGCTGTACAGGACATCGTCGCCCAGATTGGCGCCGTCGTTGATGCCCGAGACCACGCGGTCGAAGGTGTGCGAAAAAAGACCGGAAACGGCAAGCAACACGCAATCCGTTGGCGTACCGTTCACGAAGTGCCAACCGGGGCCGGCGTCTTGAACGCGCAGCGGCATTTCCAGCGTCAGGGAATTGCTGGCACCGCTGCGGTTGGCCTCCGGAGCCACCACAGTCAGTTCACCCAGCCCCACCAAGCCATCCGCGAGTGCCTTCAAGCCAGGCGCGCGGTAGCCGTCATCGTTCGACAGTAAGATTCGCATACACGGGAAATATACCGGAGACGCCCCCGCCGTGCCCCGCCCTTCACGCTACTGGACCGAAGCGCCCGCGCCTGCCCCGGCATCCCCGCGGGCGGCAGCGCCGTTGCCGCCGGCCGCCACCGCGGTGCCGGACGACTTCCGCGCGGCCGTACGCGACGTGAAGCCATTGCCGCAGCGCCCGCCACCGCCGAAGCGCCCGCCGCCGCCGGCGCGTGCCGCCTTTGCGAGGCTGGACGAACAGCAGGTGCTGAACGACAGCCTGTTGCTCGGCCCCGGCGAATTGCTGGTGGAAACCGGCGAGGAATTGCTGTTCCGCCGTGCGCATCTCACCGACGGCCTGCTGCGGCGTCTGCGGCGCGGCGAATTCGCCGTGGAAGGCGAACTGGACCTGCACGGACTGAACAGCCCTCAGGCACGCGAGGCCCTGCGCACCTTCCTGAACGAGGCACTACGCCAGCGCTGCCACTGCGTACGCGTCATCCACGGCAAGGGCCTGCGCTCCGGGCCCCGCGGCCCGGTGCTGAAGCACGCCGTGAATGTATGGCTGCGCCATTTCGAATCGGTGCTGGCGTTCGCCTCCGCCCGCGGCATGGACGGCGGCACCGGCGCCATCTACGTGCTGCTGGCGCGGTAGCCCTGCGGAAGGAACTGGCTGTGGGAGGGAGCTTGTTGTGGGAGGGAGCTTGCTCCCGACTCTTCATGTGGGAGGGGGCTCCTTATGGGAGGGAGCTTGCTCCCGACAATCAAGAGTCGCGAGCAAGCTCGCTCCTA
>JBEGRA010000290.1:0-12873 GCA_041180705.1 Pseudomonadota bacterium
GCGCATCGCGTTCTTCATGTCCGCGGTGATGCTGTCCTTGAGGGACATGCAGGAGCCCTTCGGCTCAGCGGGCAGCGGGACGACCGCCGCCCGTGTCGCGCGACTGGCGCTTCAGGTGGCGCTTCACGGCAGCCGCCTTCTTGCGCTTACGCTCCTGGGTCGGCTTTTCGTAGAATTCGCGGCGACGCAGCTCGGTCAGCACGCCGGCCTTTTCACAGGCGCGCTTGAAACGACGCAGCGCTGCGTCAAAATACTCATTCTCGCGGATACGGACGCTGGGCATCTGGGGCCTTCCTGCCTTGGACGAAAATGCCCGGCAACCCGGGCAAGACCGCCAATCTTAAGCACCGCGGGGCGCGAAATCAAATGTATGTCCTCGCCATCGAGACTTCCTGTGACGAAACCGCCGTTGCGCTGCTGGGCGTAGCGGGGTCTTCGGGGGGCCGTTCGGGCCCGGTTGGCGGGCCGGAATGGCCGCGCCCGCAGCTGCTTGCGCACGAGGTTTACACCCAGGCGGACCTCCACGAAATCTACGGCGGGGTGGTGCCCGAACTGGCCTCGCGGGACCACGTGCGGCGGTTGGCTCCCATGGTTCGGCGGGTGCTGGCGGCGGGTGGGTTGGCTGGCCCCGAACTGGGCGGAGTGGTTTATACCGCCGGTCCCGGGCTGGTTGGAGCCCTGCTGGTGGGGGCGAGTGTCGCCAGAAGTCTCGCTTTCGGGTGGCAAGTGCCCGCGCTTGGCGTGCACCATCTGGAAGGGCATCTGCTCGCGGCGCGCCTCGAAGACGACGCTCCCGCCTTTCCTTACCTCGCGCTGCTGGTGTCCGGCGGCCACACCATGCTCGTCCATGTGCGGGGTGTCGGCAGCTACGGAGTGCTGGGCGAATCGCTGGACGACGCTGCCGGCGAGGCCTTCGACAAGACGGCGAAAATGCTCGGTCTGCCGTACCCGGGCGGGGCCGCTCTCGCGGGTCTCGCCGAGGCCGGCACGCCCGGAGTTTTCAAGTTTCCGCGCCCCTTGCTCGACCGACCGGGGTGCGATTTCAGCTTCAGCGGGCTCAAGACCGCCGCCGTTTTGGCCATCCGCGCGCAGCAGGAACTGGCGCCGGAAGGGTTGCCCGCGCAGGTGCGGGCGGACCTCTGCCGGGGCTTCGAGGATGCGGTCGTGGAAACACTGGTGGCCAAGACAGCGCGCGCGCTCGATGTCTGCGGTGCGCCGCGGGTGGTGGTGGCCGGAGGCGTGGGCGCGAATCGTCGCTTGCGCGCGCGGCTTGCCGAGGCCTGCACTCGTCGTGGCGTCACCACCCACTACCCGCGGCCGCTGTACTGCACGGACAATGCCGCAATGATTGCGCTGGCGGGCTGGTACCGCCGCGAGGCCGGCGAGCGCGATGGGCTCGAGATTTCCGCGCGGGCGCGCTGGCCAGTCGATACACTGCGGGCCCCCGGTGGGCACCTTCAGGCGGAGTGAACGGAAACCATGGATCGCATCTTCCTGCGCGAACTGCGTGTCGAGACGATCATCGGCATCTACGACTGGGAACGTGAAACCCGGCAGGTGGTGAGCATCGACCTCGAGATGCCGGTGGATATCCGCCGCGCCGCCGCCACGGACGACATTGCCGACACCCTGAACTACAAGAAGGTGGCGAAGCGCATCCTCGGCTATGTGGAGGCCAGCAGCTTCCAGCTCGTGGAAACGCTCATCGAGCGCATCGCCGAAATCATCATCACCGAGTTCGACGTGGACTGGGTGAAGGTGACGCTCAGCAAGCCCGGCGCCATTCGCGGCAGCCGCGACGTGGGTGTCGCCATCGAACGTACTCGTGCCGACTATCCGCCCGCCGGCTGACCCGGCCGAACGGGGCGGTTGCCGCCAGTGACGCGCGTCTACGTTGCCGCCGGCGGAAACATGGCGCCGGCGGTGCGCTTGCCGCAGGCGCTTGCGGGGTTGCATGCCGCCTTCGGTGAACTGCAGGTCTCCCCGTGCTACGCGAACCCCGCCTTCGGTTTCGAGGGCGAAGACTTCTACAACCTCGTGGTGTCCTTCGATACGGCGCTGCCGCTTCAGGAAGTGCTGGCGCACTTGCATGCCATCGAGGAGGCCTGCGGGCGCGCACGGCATGCCGCCAAATGGGCGCCGCGCGCCATGGACCTGGATGTGCTGCTCTACGGTGAGCTGGTCGGCGAGTTCCCCGGGGCTGTGTTGCCGCGCCCGGACCTCGTGAAGCGTGCCTACATGCTGGGGCCCATGGCGGACCTAGCGCCACAATTGCAGCACCCGACGCTGGGAGCCAGCATGGCGGCGCTTTGGGCTGCTTTCGACAAGACGGGCTGGCAGCCGCGCGTGGTGCCGTTGGGCGAGGCTTGAGACGTAGCGCCAGACGCTGCGCGGGGCGCCCTCAGTAGCCCCCGACCGTCCGCCCGCCATCCACGGCGAGTATTTGCCCGGTCACGTACGGCGCATCTTTCAGGAAGAACAGCACGGCTTTCGCGATGTCCGCGGGGCTGCCGGTGCGCTTCAGCGCCGTGCGGTCGAGAATGCGTTCCTGCAAGGCAGCGTCCATGGGCGCACCGCTTTCCGGCCACATGATGGGCCCCGGAGCAACGCCGTTCACGCGCACCCGGGGCGCGAGTTCGCGCGCCATGGACTGCGTGAGCATGTGCAGGCCGGCCTTGGCGGCGCAGTAGACCGGGTGCTGCTTCAGCGGACGCGTGGCATGGATGTCGATGATGTTCACCACCTGCCCGTCGTGTTGCTGCAGTTGGGCAGCCGCGGCTTGCATCAGGAACAGGGGCGCGCGCAGGTTGGTGCCGATGAGGTCGTCGAACTGCCCTGCCGTGATGCTCCCGACCGGCGTGGGGTAGAAGGTACTGGCGTTGTTCACCAGCACCGTGAGGCGCCCGAAGGCTGCCACGGTGGCGGCTACCAGCCCCGGCAATGCCTCGACATCCAGCAGGTCCGCTTGCACGGCTGCGGCGGAACCCGGACGGCTCGCGTTCAACTCCGCCACCAACGCCAGTGCCGGGCCCGCGCTGCGGTGGTAGTGCACCGCGATGCTGGCGCCGTGCTCGTGCAGCAGGCGCGCCGTGGCCGCACCAAGGCGCTTGGCGGCACCCGTGACCAGCACGGCATCCTTGGCCAGCGCGAGGGAATCCTGAGTCGTTGCCATGCGGGCAAGATACCAATCCTGCGGCCGCGGCGGGTGATAATCGCGCCATGGAAGCCAGCCTGCCCTTGCCCGCCCTCACCGCCGACGAAGCCGCTCACGCAGCGGCGGTGCACGCCCATCTCCTGAAGGGCATCGCCGCTGCCGGCGGGCGCTGGCCATTTGCGGCGTTCATGTCGGAAGCTCTGTATGCGCCGGGCCTCGGCTACTACGCGGCCGGCGCGCGGAAGTTCGGGGCCGCGGGTGACTTTGTCACCGCGCCCGAGGTGTCGCCGTTGTTCGGCGGCTGTCTCGCTCGCCAGGTGGCGGAAGTGTTTGCCGGGCTGCGCCGGGAAGGGACTGGGTCGCTGACTCTGGTCGAATACGGCGCGGGCAGCGGTGCGCTCGCCGTGCAGGTGCTGCAGGGGCTGTCAGCGCTCGGTACCTTGCCGGAGGTTTACGCCATCGTCGAAGTATCGGCGGACCTGCGCGAGCGGCAGGCAGAGGCCGTGGCCGCTTTGCCGCCGGAATTGGCGGCGCGCGTTTGCTGGTGGCCCGGCCACGCTGCGCAGCCGTGGCGCGGTGTGTTGCTGGCAAACGAGGTGCTCGACGCCTTGCCGGTCGAGCGGCTGCGGCTTGGCTCGGGCGGGCTGGAGCAGCAGTTCGTGTTGGCAGTCCAAGCGGGGCTTGCGCTCGCCTGGCAGCCGGCCGCGCCGGTGCTGCAGGAGTGGTTCGAAGGCATGGCGGGAGAATTGCCGCTGCCGCTGCCGGAAGGTACCGAACTCGAGGCTTGCCGTGCGGCAGGGCCTTGGGTGGAGGAAGCACTGGCAGGGTTGGAGGCGGGCGTGGCGCTTTACATCGACTACGGTCTGCCGCGCGCGCAGCTTTACTCGCCCGCGCGTCCGCGCGGCACTTTCAGTGCTTTCTTCCGGCATCGGCAGCACGAGGACGCCCTATGGCACCCGGGTCTGCAGGACCTGACCGCGTGGGTGGATTTCACGGCGGTGGCGGAAGCGGGGTTGGCGGCCGGTGCGCATGTCGCGGGCTTCACCACGCAGGCGCAGTTCCTGGTGAATGCCGGTCTCGATTCGGCTTACGCCGAGGCTGCAGCCGCGCTGGAGACAACCGCCGAGTTCACGGGCGTGCAGGCGGGCGAGCAAAGCGCGAGTGCCCTCGCGTTGCGTCTGGCGGCGCTGGCCCAGGGCGCACAGCGTCTGGTGCTGCCGCAGGAAATGGGCGAACGTTTCAAGGTGTTGGCGCTCGCGAAGGGTTACGATGCGCCACTGGCCGGTTTCGCCCGGCGCGACCTCACCGATACTCTCTGAGCGTGCACGGAGTCTTGCCTTGAGTTCCACTCTTCCCATCGTGGCGCAGGCCGCCGGCGACGCTTCCTATCTTCAGGCCGTGGTGCTCGGCATCGTGCAGGGCGTGACGGAAATGCTGCCCATCTCGAGCAGCGGTCATCTCATCCTGTTGCCGCGGTTCTTCGGTTGGTCGGACCAGGGTCTGGCCTTCGATGCGGCCATGCACGTGGGCACGCTGCTGGCAGTGCTGCTGTATTTCCACGCGGACTTGTGGCGCATGTTCACGGCTGGCCTTGCCAGCGTGTTCAAGGGCCGCCATACGCCCGATAGCCGTTTGGCCTGGGCCGTGGTGCTGGGCACGGTGCCGGTGGCGCTGGCTGGCGTGTTGTTCAAGGACACCATCGAACATGCCTTCCGCAACCCGTTGCTGGTGGCCTGCAATCTCGCGCTGTGGGGCGTGGTGCTGTGGCTGGCGGACCGTTACGGTCGCCGCCGCCGTGGCGTGGCCCAGACGGACCTGCGCGACGGATTGCTCATCGGTTTGGCGCAGGCCCTGGCGCTGGTGCCGGGCACGTCGCGCAGTGGCATCACCATGTCCGCCGGCTTGCTGCTCGGCCTGACGCGCGAAGCCGCTGCGCGGTTCAGCTTTCTGCTGTCGGTGCCTGCCGTGGCCGCTGCTGGCGCGTTGGCCGTGCTGGATCTCGCGAAGGCCGGTCCCACTCAGCCGTGGGGCCCCATGGGGGTGGCGGTGGCGGTGTCCGCCATCACTGGCCTGTTGTCCATCCACGTGCTCTTGCGACTCATCCAGCGCGTGGGGTTGGCGCCGTTCACCATCTACCGATTGGCGCTCGCGGCGTTCTGCATCTACGTCTTCGCCTGAACCTGCGCCACGGCGGCGACACGGCGTTGGCGCAGTGCCGCCCCGATGGCCGGGCCGGTGAGGCCGGCGCGTTCTTCGGCCGTCAGTTGGACTGCCGCGGCGGCGGCCAGCGCCGCTGAGAGCCGCGCGCGCTGCGGGTAGGGCTCCGCTTCGCGTCCCAAACGCCCGCGCTTGTCCGCCTCGCAAGCCTCCAGCAATTCGGCAAACCGCTCCCGCCGCCGGAAGGCATCGCAGCTCTCCAGCAAGTCCACGGTGGTGTCCGCGCGCAGTTCCAACGCGAGGTGCACGCGCAGATGTTCGCGGCAGGTCAGTTCCGCGAGTTCGCGGTGGTCGGTGGGTACCCGCCAGCGCTCGCAGACGGCGCGCACCAAGGGCACGCCGCGTGCCTCGTGGGCGATATGCCGCGGCCATTCGGCCGGCGGTGTCGTTCCCTTGCCCAGGTCGTGCAGCAATACGGCGAAGCGCACGCGTGCATTGCTGCCCATGGCAGCGGCCGCGTCGAGGCACAGCAGCATGTGTTCGCCGGTGTCCACCTCGGGGTGATAGGTGGCGTTCTGGGGAACTCCCCAAAGGCAGTTCAGTTCCGGCAGCAGCACCTGCAGTGCGCCACAGTCGCGCAGCACTTCGATGTAGGTGCGCGGGCTGGGCTCCGCGAGAGCACGTGCGGTTTCCTGCCAGACGCGTTCCGGAACGAGGCTGGCCACTTCACCGGCCGCCACCATGTCCCGCATCAATTGCTGCGTTTCCGGCGCGACGCGGAAGCCAAGAGGTGCATAGCGTGCGGCAAAGCGGGCCACGCGCAGGATGCGGAGCGGGTCTTCACTGAAAGCGGGCGAGACGTGACGCAACACGCGCGCGGCCAAGTCGCGTTGCCCGCCGTAAGGGTCCACGAGCGTGCCGTCCGCCGCCTGTGCCATGGCATTGATGGTGAGGTCGCGCCGCTGCAGGTCCTCTTCCAGCGTCACGTCGGGGGCGTGGTGCGTGGTGAAGCCGTGGTAGCCCGCCGCCACCTTGCGTTCGGTGCGGGCCAGGGCGTATTCCTCCTGGCTCTCCGGGTGCAGGAACACCGGGAAGTCCTTGCCGACCTGACGATAGCCCTGTGCCGTGAGCGTGGCGGGTTCTGCGCCCACCACCACCCAGTCGCGTTCGGTGACGGTGCGGCCGAGCAGGGCATCCCGCACGGCACCGCCGACCAGAAAGATTTCCATCAGCGGCGGGCGCGGAGACGGGCGAGACGCCCGGCGCGTTGCTCGGCGCCGAGATAGGCGGGCATCACCGACCGCAGGCTGGAGCGTTCGAGGTCGAGCCGAGCCAGACCATCGTGGGTGCAGACGCTGTCGACGGTGAGCGAAAGATAGTTGTCGGTGGACAGGGGCTTGCCCGGGACGAAGTCCATGATGGCGGCCTGCAGGCGCGCCAGCCAGTCCGGTATGCCGAACACCCAACGGCGCAACCCGAGTTGGTCGCGCACGAGACAGACGATCTCGCGCAGCGTGAACACTTCCGGGCCACACAATTGGTACGTTTCGCTGATGGTCTTGGGGTCGTGCATGGCGAGCACGAAAGCCGACACGACGTCTTCGACGTGGACTGGCGCGAAGCGCGCATTGGCGCGGGCCAGTGGCAGGAAGGGCAGCCACTGCAGGAGCCCGGCGAAGCGATTGACGAAGCTGTCGTGGGTGCCGAAGACCACCGATGGCTGGAAGATCGTCCAGCCCACTTCGCCGCAGCCGTCATGGACCACGCGTTCGGCGGCAGCCTTCGTGCGCAAGTAGTGCGAGGGGCCTTGGTCGCTGGCGTGCAGCGCGCTCATGTGGAGCAGCCTTGGCACGTGCGCTTCGCGGCAGGCGGCCACCACGGCACGGGTCAGGTCTACGTGCGCGCGCTCGAAACCGCGTCCGTCACGGCCGGGCTCGTTCAGGATGCCCACGAGGTTGATGACGACGTCCTGCCCGGCGACTGCAGAACGCAGGAAGCTGCGGCTGTACGGATTGCCGGAGCACAGCTCGAGCCCCGGCAACACGGCCAAGCCGGGTGGCAAGGCGGGGCGGCGGCTGACGACGCGTACGGCATGCCCCAGGCGGACCAGACGGGCACACAGGGCCTGGCCGATGAAGCCGGAGCCACCGATGATGCAGACGGAAAAGCGCTTCATGCCCGCGATTATAGCGGGCTGGCGACGCCGGAGCCGCAGCAACCCCGGCAGGGGCTGCTGCGGCAGGCCGCGTTACTGCAGCGGGATGATGAGGGCGCCGTTGCCGCGGCGTACCGTCAGCAGGTAGGAGCCTTCTTCCTTCAGGGCCTCGCGCAGGGCGTTCACGCTGTCGATGCGGGTGCGGCCGACGGCCACGATGGCGTCTCCGGCGCGGAGCCCGATGGCGGCGGCCGGCGAGCGCGGCTCGACCGACTGCACGCGTACCCCGTTGGCGCTGTCGTCCAGCGCAGCGCCGGCCAGGGCCGGGTGCGGGTCACCCGTGTTGTTGGCGGCGCTGCCGTCGCCATCGGGCGCGGCTTCGTTGATGCTGGCGGACAATTGCAGCGACTTGCCGTCGCGCAGCACATCAAGCTGCACCTTTTGGCCGACTCGCAACAGACCGATGGCGTTGCGCAGTTCCGCCGCACTCTTGATGGCGCGGCCGTTCACGGCGGTGATGACGTCGCCAGCCTTCACGCCGGCTTTGTCTGCGGCCGAGCCGTCCACTACCTGCGAGACGAGCGCGCCGCGTGCGTCAGCACTGCCTGCGCCTTTGGCGAGGCCCGGGGTCAGCGTGAAGATGCTGACGCCCAGCACGCCGCGCTTCACCTCGCCGTACTTGATGAGCTGGTCCATGACGGCACGCGCCATGTTGCTCGGGATGGCGAAGCCGATGCCGATGTTGCCGCCGCCTTCGCCGGAGAGGATGGCGCTGTTGATGCCGACGAGTTCTCCGCGCAGGTTCACCAGTGCGCCACCCGAGTTGCCGGGGTTGATGCTGGCGTCGGTCTGGATGAAGTTCTCGAAGCTTTCTTCGTTGAGGCCGCTGCGGCCGAGGCCGCTGACAATGCCGCTGGTGACGGTGTGCTGCAGACCGAACGGGTTGCCGATGGCGACGACGAAGTCGCCGACTTCAGCGGTGTCGCTGTCTGCCATCGGCAGCTCTTGCAGCTTGGCGTCCTTGACGCGCAGGACGGCGACGTCGGTCGCCGTGTCCTTGCCAACCACTTCCGCCTTGAACTGCCGGTCGTCCTGCGTGGAGACCGTGATTTCCGTGGCGTTTTCGATGACGTGGGCGTTCGTGATGAGGTAGCCCTGCTTGGCGTCCACGACGACACCGGAACCGGCCGAGCGGAATTCGCGCTCGGCAGGGCCCTCCGGCACATTGAAGAACCGCCGGAAGAAGGGGTCGTCCATGAGCGGGTTGCGCTGGGCGCGAACCTTGCCGCGAGTCTGGATGTTCACCACCGAGGGCGAAACGCGCTTCACCATGGGCGCGAGCGAAGGCAGCGGAGTGGCGGCAACTTGCGCCGGCAGCTTGCCGGCGGCCGTGGCCGGGACGGGCAGCGCGCCGACGAAGAGGGCGGTGGTGGCCGTGGCGGCGAGCAGGAATGGGCGGGCGGAAAGGGACACGAAGCCTCCGGGCGGCAGGATGGACAGTCCCCGGATGGACACGGCAGATGCCGGGAAAGTTCCCGGCACCCGCCGCGCGCGGCGGAACTCAGGCCGCTTCGACGGTGATGCGGCGTGGCATCACCTGGGCCTGTCGTGGTACGTGGACGGTGAGTACGCCATCGTGAAATTTGGCTTTCACAGCCTTCGAGTCCAGCGTGTCCGGCAACTGGAAGCTGCGGTAGAAAGCACCGGCAGTGCGTTCCACGACGCGGTAGCCTTCTTTTTCCTCGCGGGATTCGAGCTGGCGTTTGCCGCGCAGCGTGAGCACACCTTTTTCCATCGTCACCTCGATGTCGCTGGCCTTCATGCCGGGCAGGTCGGTGGTGAGGACGAACTGTGTGGGTTCCTCGCGGATATCCACGGCCGGGACCCAGTCGGCCACGGCAGTTTCGCTGCCATTGTTGAACAAGGCGGTGGATTGCGGCATGAGGCGATCGAGATCGCGTTGCAGGCGCGACATGAGGCTCCACGGGTCGTTGGCGGCGGTGGGGCGGAACAAGTTCAGGTTCACGGGATTGCCCTCCAATGGCAAGAGCGGGGAACGGCCCCCGCAGACCGGATACTGACTGTCGCCGTTGGCGCTTGCCGCGCGGCACCGCACGGAGTCCGCCTAACCGTTCCGCATTCACTGCGCAAGTGGATAACCGGTGGATAAGTTGTGGGTCGGGGTGGGCAATGGGGAATTGCCCGGATTTTGCCGCGGTGCAACACAATATCTTGTGTTTCCGCTTTTCGGCGCTTGACAGAATCCGTGGTTGGTGGTGCCGGGTGAAATCTCAGGTATTTTTTTCAAGTTACTGTTTTATATGTATTTTCTTCAATAAAAAAAACTTTTCACTTGGCTTGACAGGGGGGGCTGCTGAAAATAACTTAGTCCCCCTGTCCACAACATCTTGTGGTTGCTCGGTCCGCCCCGAAAGGCGGCTGCGCCACCCGGATAGGGAGGTGTGGGCAGGCAGGACAAGGAGTGGGCTTGCGCCGTTACCGGCGCGCGCGCCGCTACGCACCATAAACAGAATCACGAAGAAGGGAGCGTCATCCCCCCATGAGCATGGCCTTCAAGTTCGAGCCCAAACACGTGGACCAGATTCCCTATCAAGAAGCTTCCCTGGACATCTGGGAGAAGAAGTACCGTCTTACCGCCAAGGACGGTTCCGCCGTGGACCGCACCATGGACGACACCTACCGCCGTGTCGCTCGCGCGCTGGCGGAAGTGGAAGCGCCGGAGCAGCGCGACCATTGGTTCGAACTGTTCCTGTGGGCGCAGCAGAAGGGCGCCATCCCGGCCGGTCGCATCACCTCCAATGCCGGTGCGCTCGAACACAAGCCGGCCACCAGCACCATCAACTGCACCGTGTCCGGCACCATCCGCGACTCCATGGATGACATCCTGGACAAGGTGCATGAAGCGGGTCTCACCCTGAAGGCCGGTTGCGGCATCGGTTACGAGTTCTCCACCCTGCGTCCGCGCGGCGCCTACGTGTCGGGTGCCGGTGCATACACCTCCGGCCCGCTGTCGTTCATGGATATCTACGACAAGATGTGCTTCACGGTGTCGTCGGCCGGCGGTCGCCGCGGCGCACAGATGGGCACCTTCGACGTCGGTCACCCGGACGCACTCGAGTTCATCAAGGCGAAGCGCGAGAACGGTCGTCTGCGCCAGTTCAACCTCTCGCTGCTCATCACGGACGAGTTCGTCGAGGCCGTGAAGCACGACCGCGAATGGAAGTTGGCCTTCCCGCTGTCCAGCCGCGAATACGAACCGGCCACCATGAATCTCGCGAATCCCGCCGAGTTCGTGTGGCGCGAGTGGCCGCAGAACGAAGGCTACGTCAGCCGCGAAGACGGTCTGGTCTGCTGCAAGGTCTACAAGACCCTGCCGGCGCGTCGCGTGTGGGACGTCATCATGTCGTCCACCTACGACTTCGCCGAGCCCGGCTTCATCCTCATCGACCGCGTCAACGAGATGAACAACAACTGGTGGTGCGAAAACGTTCGTGCCACCAACCCCTGCGGCGAGCAGCCGCTGCCGCCGTACGGCTCGTGCCTGCTCGGTTCGGTCAACCTCACCCGGTTCGTGAAGTACCCGTTCACGGCCCAGGCGGAGTTCGACTGGGCGGAGTACCGCCAGGTGGTGAAGGTGTTCACCCGCATGCTCGACAACGTCGTCGAGATCAACGGCCTGCCGCTCGAGCAGCAGCGCCGCGAAATCACCGACAAGCGTCGTCATGGCATGGGCTTCCTCGGCCTCGGCTCCACCATCACCATGCTCGGCATGAAGTACGGCTCGGCGGACTCCGTCAGCTTCACGGAAGCCGTGTCGCGCGAGATGGCAGTGGCGGGCTGGGAAGCCGGCCTCGAACTGTCGAAGGAAAAGGGCCCCGCGCCCATCCTTGCTCGCGAGTTCGAAGTGACGGGCGCCATGCTGCGCAAGCGCCCGGAAATGGCGCGTGACGGCTGGAAGGTGGGGGACCGCATTCCGGGTCGCCTGCTGCACGCCCGCTACAGCCGCTACATGCAGCGCATCGCCTCGGTGGCGCCGGCGCTGGTGGAACAGTTGGCGGAACACGGTGCGCGCTTCACGCACCACAGTTCCATCGCGCCCACCGGCACCATCTCGCTGTCGCTGGCCAACAATGCCTCCAACGGCATCGAGCCCAGCTTTGCCCACCACTACTTCCGCAACGTCATCCGCGAGGGTCGCAAGACCAAGGAACGCGTGGACGTGTATTCGTACGAACTGCTGGCCTATCGCGAACTCATCAACGCGAACGCCATGCCGCACTCCACGAATGCCGCGGAAAAGCTGCCCGAATACTTCACCACCGCGGACGACGTGACGCCCACGCAGCACGTCGATATCCAGGCGGCGGCGCAGAAGTGGGTGGACTCCTCCATCTCCAAGACGGCCAACGTCCCCACGGACTTCAAGTACGAAGCCTTCAAGGACATCTACCTGTACGCCTACGAGCAGGGCCTGAAGGGTTGCACCACCTTCCGCTTCAATCCGGAAGCCTTCCAGGGCGTGCTGGTGAAGGAAGAAGACCTCAAGAACACCACTTACGTGTTCACGCTGGAAGACGGCACCGAGGTCAAGGCCAAGGGCGACGAAATGGTGGAGTACGACGGCGAAATGCATTCTGCCGCCAACCTCTTCGATGCCCTCAAGGAAGGGTACTACGGGAAATTCTGACCATGAGCAACATCGTCATCGGCAAGAAAATCGCCAAGTTCCGGGTCGAAAAGCCGGGCGAGGCGGAAGCAAAGAAGGCGGAAGCCGCCCCGGTCGTGGCTATCCGTCAGGACCCATCCTCCAATGTCATCTGGATGCACGAAAAGCTCGAGCGTCCGGATGTCCTCATCGGTTCGACGTACAAGATCAAGACGCCGGTCTCCGACCACGCCATGTACGTGACCATCAACGACATGATCCTCAACGAAGGCACGGAACACGAACACCGTCGCCCGTTCGAGATCTTCGTGAACTCGAAGAACCTCGACCACTACCAGTGGATCGTGGCGTTGACGCGCATCATCTCGGCCGTGTTCCGCAAGGGTGGCGACGTCACCTTCCTGGTGGACGAACTGAAGGCCGTCTTCGATCCGCGTGGCGGCTACTGGCAGCCGGGTGGCAAGTTCATGCCGTCCATCATCGCCGAACTCGGTCACGTCATCGAAAAGCACCTGCAGACCATCGGTCTCATCGCGCGGCCCGAACTCGACGAGCATCGCAAGAAGCTCATCGAGGAAAAGCGTGCGGAGTTCGAGGCTCGCAACAAGCAGACGGACGCCTTCGCGCGTGGCCATTTCCCGGAGGGCGCGCAGCTGTGCAACAAGTGCAGCACCGTGGCCGCCGTGATGATGGACGGTTGCATGACGTGCCTGAACTGCG
>JBEGRA010000291.1:0-7029 GCA_041180705.1 Pseudomonadota bacterium
TACAGGCACTGCCTCCTATGGCTGAGGCGATGGCAAATCAGCATTCATCCACGGATGACGGCAAGCTCGTCGGCCGCCCGGTACGGCGCGTCGAAGACGCGCGTTTGCTGGTGGGTCGTGGGCGCTATGTGGATGATTTGCCGGATGGCCATGCGCTGCATTTGGCGCTGTTGCGTTCCGACCAGCCTCACGCCCGAATTTTGTCGGTAGACACCTCAGTAGCGAGGCAGATGCCGGGCGTACGCGGCGTTTATCTCTGGAATGACATTGCGCCCTTGGCCAACCCTGCGCTGGCCTCCTCGAGGATGAAGGGCTTTCAGGCTACCCCGATTCCCGCACTGGCGAATGGCGCCGTTCACCATGTCGGCGAGCCAGTCGTTGCCGTTCTCGCCGATGATCGGTATCTGGCCGAGGACGCGCGGGACTCCATTGTCGTCCGCTATCAGCCGCTGCCATTCGAGCCGAATCCGGTTTTCGCGGCCCGCGATGAAGCCCCCTTGTTGCATGAGGGCCTGCGCAGCAACGTCCTCGTTGAACGAACTTTTCTGCGTGGCGAGGTGGATGAGGCCTTTCTGCGTGCACCGGTAACGGTTAGTGCGAGCTTCCGCTTCCACCGGCGTGCTTCGGTTGCCATCGAGCCGAGAAGTTATTTTGCGGACATCGACGCCGGGCGAGACGCCCTGACATTGCACACGTCCAGCCAAATCCCCGGCATCGTTCGCGATGCACTGTCCGGCCTGCTCGGCTTGCCGGGAAGTCGGCTCACCGTCATCGCGCCGGATGTGGGTGGCGGGTTCGGTGGCAAGGCCTCCCTGTATCAAGAAGAGGTGCTGGTGTGCGCGTTGGCGCGCCTCACCGGGCGGGCGGTGAAGTGGACTGCCGATCGGCAGGAGGACATGCTTTCCACCAGTCAGGGCTTCGACGAGCGCATCGAAGCCGAACTGGCGGTGGACACCGATGGAACGATTCTCGGGCTGCGCGCCGAGGTCGTGGGCGATGTAGGTGCTTATTCCATCTACCCTTGGGGCGCCGGCATCGAGCCCGTTCAGGTCATCAGTTTTTTGCCTGGCCCCTACCGTGTGCCCGCTTATCGTGGGCATGTACAAGCCGTTGCCACTCCCAAGGCACCTACCGGCCCTTATCGCGGCGTGGGGCGTCCAGCCTCCACTTTCGCCATGGAACGCCTCGTCGACATGGCGGCTGTGAAGCTCGGGATGGATCCCGTAGAGCTGCGGCGTCGCAACCTCGTGCGCGAAGACGAGTTCCCCTACAAGACGCCCGTCGGCATCGTTTGGGACCAATCCGCGTTCCTGCCCGGCTTGGAAGCGGCGGCTGATCGGTTCGGCTACCTCGAAGCGAGAGCTGAACAAGAGAAGGCCAGAGCGGAAGGGCGGTGGGTCGGCATCGGCGTGGCGAGCTACGCCGAGTTGTCGGGCATCGGTTCGCGAATTGCGGCTTCTCCGGGAATGCCCATCAACACCGGCACCGATACCTGCGTCATTCAACTCGATTCCACTGGCGCCCTCTCGGCTGCTTTCGGCTGCGCGTCCTATGGTCAGGGGCACGAAACGACACTGGGGCAAGTGCTGGCCGACGAGTTGGGCGCGCGTCTTGAAGATCTGCGGGTAATCACCGGCAACAGTGCTGCCGTGCCCCACGGGACCGGCAGTTACGCGAGTAGAACGGCTGTCATCAGCGGTGGTGCCGCCATCGTTGCAGCCCGGGAGTTGCGCGCGCGTATGTCGCGGATGGCAGCTCATTTGCTCGGGGTTGCTGTGGACGAATTGCAGTTCAATGGCAGCGTCATCGGCATCGCCGGCACGGAAAGACGCATGACCTTTCGGGAGTTGGCGCTTTCGGTCTATTCCCAGATGGGCAGCTTGCCGCCGGAGAAGCGCGAAGAGCTTTGTGTCACGCGCGAATACGACCCCGTGAACGGGACGACGACGTCGGCAACGCACATGGCTTTGGTCGAAATCGATCCGGAGACCTATGCCGTCCACATCAAGCGGTACGTCATCGCCGAGGACTGCGGGCGCGTCATCAATCCCTTGATTGTTGCCGGGCAGACCCGGGGTGCCTTTGCGCAGGGAGTGGGGGCTGCCCTGCTCGAGGAGATGCGCTACGACGCCGAGGGGCAGCCCATGACGGTCAGTCTCGCCGACTATCTGGTGCCATCGGCCCCCGAGGTGCCTGGCATCGACGTGGTGCATTTGCCGGCGGTGGCTCCGCATACGCTCGGCGGTTTTCGCGGCATGGGCGAGGGCGGAACCATCGGTTCGCCGGCGGCCATCGCCAATGCGGTTTCCGATGCGCTCGCGCCGTTGGGGCTCGGTATTGCGGAGCTGCCGGTCACCCCGGACCGACTGTTCCAACTGATTCATTCCGTTTCGAAAAATTCATCAAAGCCTGAGGACAACATTGCATGAAACTTGGACTGGAAGGCAGAGTGGCGTTGGTCACTGGCGGTGCGCGTGACGTCGGTCGCGAGATTGCACTGGGTCTGGCTGCCGAAGGCGCAGCCGTCGTCGTGAATTACCACGGCTCGAAGGCGGGCGCCGAAGCGGTGGTCGCCGAGATTCAGGCGAACGGAGGCAAGGCACTCGCTCTGGGCTGTGATATCTCGGATTTCGCTGCCGTCCAGCAGATGGTGGCGACAACGGTGGCGGAATTCGGTGGTCTGAACATTCTGGTCAACAACGCAGGCCTCGTGTTCCGCAAGCGGTTCGTGGATTCGACGCCCGAGGAATGGCGCCGGCAGATCGACGTTTGCCTCTACGGTACCTTGAACTGCTGCCATGCCGCTTGGCCGCACCTGGAGGCCCAGCCCGGCAAGGGCCGCATCCTTTGCGTCGTCGGCGACTCTTCACGCGTGGGCGAATCCGGCCTCGCCATTGCGGCGGCTGCGCGTGCCGGCAATATCGCCCTGCTCAAGTCCCTGGCCCGCGAGACGCGCAACGGCACCACGGCGAATACCCTCGCGCTCGGTCTCATCGAAACCGCCCACGACCCCGGCTTCATTGCAGCAAACCGCGACAAGTTGACGAAGCTCTATCCGCTTCGCCGGCTCGGTCAACCGGGGGATGTGGCGCCACTCGCGGTCCTTCTCGCTTCGGAGCAGGGGAGCTGGGTCACGGGTCAGGTCGTCAGTGTCAGCGGCGGTTTCAGCATGGTTTGACGTGCTGGCGCGGTGCTGCCGAAAGGCAGCCCGCAACGGTTTTCGCGAGTCGAGGGGGAAGCATGATTCGGACTGAACTGATTGCGTCCATGGGCGAGATTCTCGGCAGGCATGCCGAGCAGCGTCCCGGGAAGGTGGCCTTCGAGGATTCCGCCGGTAGCTCGCTGACCTACGGTGAATTTGCCGGGCTGAGCGCCAACCTCACCGGACACTTGCAGAGTCTTGGGCTGGAGCCGGGCGGTGCGGTGGCCATTTTGCTGCCGAACAGTGTCGACTGGGCGCTGGTGGTTGCTGCCATCACCCGCGCCGGCGGTGTCAGTGTCCCCATCAGCCACGATTCCGTGGAAGCGGAAATTCGTTACCGACTCGAGGATGCAGCCTGTACTGCCATCATCGTGTCGCCCCGTCATCTGGCGCTGGTGCAGCGGTTGCGTGCCGATTTGCCGTTGCTCGCCACTGTCATCGTTGCCGGTGAAGCGGCCCCCGAAGGATGCATGCCGCTGGAGGCGCTCAAGCAGGTGTCGTCCGCAAAGCCGCGCGACGCCACGGATATCCACTCCACCGCGTTCCTGGTTTACACCTCCGGCACCACGGGCCGTGCCAAGGGCGTGCGGTTGTCGTTGCACGGCATGTTGTGGGTTACTGCAGCGTGCTGGGCGCCTATCGCCCGGCTGGATGAGGACGATGTCCTCCTGTCGCCCTTGCCGCTGTTCCACTCCTACGCGCTCAATCTCTGTGTTCTGAGCATTCTGGCCACCGGTGCCAGTGCTTTCCTGCTCGAGCGCTTTTCTACGCAGGATGTTGCCGAGCGCTTGAAGAGCGGCAAATACACGCTCATGCCGGGTGTGCCGACGATGTTCCATTACTTGATGGAAAGCGCTCGGGAATCGGGCGTCACTCGCTTCCCCGGAATACAACTCATGATCTCCGCCGGTGCCATTCTCCCGGCGGCACTGAATCGTGAGTTCGAATCGACGTTCGGGGTTCCTTTGCTGGATGGCTACGGAATCACCGAGACTTCGACGATGGTCACGATGAATTGGCCGAGCTCGCCGCGGGTGATGGGCTCTTGCGGCTTGCCGTTGCCGGGCCTTGCCACAAGGGTCATCGATTCGGCCGGAATCGACGTCCCGTTCGGTGCGGAGGGCCAACTGATTGTCCGAGGCCCGAACATCATGCAGGGCTATCTCAACAAGCCGGCCGAGACGGCGGATGCTCTGCGGGACGGTTGGTATTACACCGGGGACCTGGCGCGCAGCGATGCCAATGGGTTCTTGACCATTACCGGGCGCGTCAAGGAATTGATCATTCGCGGTGGGCAGAATATTGCGCCTGCCGAAGTGGAAGATGCTGTCCGTGCGCATGCAGCCGTGCTCGATTGCGCCGTCATCGGCATGCCTCACCCGCATCTGGGCGAGGTTCCCGTGGCTTGCGTAGTACCGCGCGAAAGCGGCTCGGCGGACCCCGAGGCCATTCGTGCGCATTGCGCGACTTTGCTCTCGGCCTACAAGGTCCCGCAGGCCGTGCACTTGGTGGAATCCATTCCTCGCACGGGTTCGGGAAAGATCATGCGTTTCAAGTTGCGTGATGCCCTCGTCGCCGCTGCGGCGAATTGAATCCGTTGCACGGAGTTCCGCGCCGAATTTCTTTTTGATTGCCAGGAGTATTGGTTCATGACTACGACGGAAGTTCTCATCGCTGCGGCCAAGCGAACCCCGATCGGCGCTTTGCAGGGTGCGTTCGGGGAAGTCCGTTCTCCTGTGCTCGGCGGTGCTGCTCTGCGTGCCGCGTTGGCGTCCTCTGGCGTTCCGGCCGAAGAGGTGGGTGAGGTAGTCATGGGTTGTGTCCTGCCGGCAGGGCTTGGGCAGGCGCCGGCCCGTCAAGCCGCGTTGTCCGGCGGGCTGGCTTTGGCAACGCCAGCGACCACCGTCAACAAGATGTGCGGTTCCGGCATGAAGGCCATCATGCTGGGGACGGAGCAGATTCGCGCTGGTAGTCATTCGGTGGTGCTTGCCGGTGGAATGGAGTCCATGACGGGCGCTCCCTATCTCTTGCCACGCGCACGTGGCGGCTATCGCATGGGGCATCAGGAAGTCCTGGACCATATGTTCTACGACGGCTTGCAGAGTCCCTGGGACGGCAAGTTGATGGGCGTGTTTGCGGACCAGGCCGCCCGGCACTTTGGCATCACTCGCGATGAGCAGGACGAGTTTGCGCGCGAATCGGTTCGTCGGGCCATTGCGGCCGTGGAATCTGGCGCGTTCTTGCAGGAAATTGCACCGGTAGAGTTCAAGAAGCGTTCCGGTTCGGTGGTTGTGTCCGTCGACGAAACACCTTTCCAGTGCGATATCGCGCGCATTCCTTCCTTGAAGCCGGCGTTCACTCCCGACGGTACAGTCACTGCCGCGAGTTCGTCCTCGATTTCCGACGGTGCTGCCGCATTGGTGCTGGTCGAAGGCGGGTACGCCGCGCGTAACGGCATTTCGGCAGTGGCGCGCGTGGTGGCGCAGGCAAGCCATGCGCAGGAGCCCGAATGGTTCACTACCGCGCCGGGTGGTGCCATCGCCAAGGTGCTGAAGCAGGCAGGGTGGACTGCGGCAGACGTCGATCTTTTCGAGGTGAACGAGGCATTCGGCATTGTGGCCATGCTGGCGGCCCGGGAAATTGGCATCGATGCTGCGCGCCTGAACGTGAATGGTGGCGCCTGTGCGCTCGGGCACCCGATCGGCGCTACGGGGGCACGTATTACGGTGACCTTGCTGCACGCGCTGCAAGCGCGCGGGCTGCGTCGCGGGGTGGCCTCGTTGTGCATTGGTGGCGGTGAAGCTACCGCCATTGCTGTCGAGCTGCTCTGACGATTCAGGCGCCCGCATGAGCGCGTATCAGTCGTCGTGCGGTTCCAAGGCGGCGGCGCGGGCCAATTCGCGCCGTATCGCTTCTTCGCGCGCCTCGTCGATGGCCAGGAAGACTTCGTCCACGTTGGCCGCGGTCTCGTCTTTGACGAACACGCCGGTAAGAGGCGTTTCCGGTAACAGCACACCTTGCTGGAACAGCGCCCACATTTCGTTGGCGTAGTCGGTGGCGAGCAGTTCGGGCGCGAACCGCCCGAGCGTTTCGGTAATGTTCCCGACATCCCTTTGGAGCATGGCGAGCGCATTGTTGTTCGCCGCTGCGTTCACCGCCTGCGGCAGATCGATGATAACGGGGCCGTCTTCGCCGACCAGCACGTTGAATTCGGACAGGTCGCCGTGGATGAGCCCCACGCACAGCATGCGGACGACTTGGCGGACCAGGAACGCATGGAATTCGCGGGCTTGTTCGGGCGAGAGCGCGACTTCCCCGAGGCGCGGGGCGGAGTGCCCTTCAGCGTCCGTAACCAACTCCATGAGCAGGACGCCACTGTAGAAGCCGAAGGGCTTCGGTACCCGCACGCCGGCAGCCACGAGCTGGTACAGCGCGTCGACTTCCGTGTTTTTCCAGGCCGCTTCCTGTTCCTTGCGACCAAAGCTGGTGCTCTTGGCCATGGCGCGCGCCTGGCGGCTACCGCGGACCTTGCGGCCTTCCTGATACTGGGCGCGGGCCTGGAAACTGCGCGTACCCATGTCCTTGTAGACTTTGGCGCAGCGTATTTCGCGGCCGCAACGCACCACGAACACGGAAGCTTCCTTGCCGCTTTTCAGCTGACGCCGCACCTCGTCGATGATGCCATCGTCGAGCAGGACTTGAAGGGATTCCGGGATGCGCATGGGGAACGAGGAGAGTGGTCGGGATGACAGGATTTGAACCTGCGACACCTACGTCCCGAACGTAGTGCTCTACCAGGCTGAGCTACATCCCGACTGGGCTTACGT
>JBEGRA010000292.1:0-3978 GCA_041180705.1 Pseudomonadota bacterium
CAGCAGGAACGCACTGCCCAGCACTGCCAGGCGCAGGGCTTCCACCGGCAGCGCGAACTTGCGTCCTTCCAGCAGCCACCCCGTGGAAAGCGCGCCCGCAGCAATGACGCCTGCGTAAATCCCGCGTTCCGCCAGCGAAAGGGCCGGAGCGACGGCGATGAAGTGGGTGGCGTACAGCGTCATCAGACCGTACTGCACCAGCGCGTACTTCCGTACCGTTGAAGGTGTGGCGGTATCGAATCGCTTCACCGTCCGTGGGTCGAGGTGCTCCACGTGCTGGCCCCAGCCGGCGGGCGGCGCGAAGAACACGGCCCCGGCATTCCGCACATCGCCGCGGCGCAGTGCCTGCCAGCTGGCGGCAAACAACTCGCGCCACACGTTCAGGTTGCCCCACACGGCGTTGAAGCTGCGCAGAGGCTTGCGCACGCCGTAGACCACAGGTTCATCGTCGCGCTCTTCCTGGAAGGTGCCGAAGAGGCGGTCCCAGATAATGAGGATGCCGCCGTAGTTGCGGTCGATGCAGTAGTCGTTCTGGCCGTGGTGGACGCGGTGGTTCGAGGGTGACACGAACACGCGGTCGAACCAGCCCAGCTTGCGCACCAGTTCGGTGTGCACCCAGTACTGGTAAAGCAGGTCGATGAGCGCTACCACGCCGAACACCAACGGCGGCACGCCGGCAACGGCCATTACCAAGTAGAACGGCCAACCCACGACGGCGCCAGTGGAACTCTGCCGCAGCGCGGTGGATAGGTTGTAGTACTCGGAAGAGTGGTGAACCTGGTGCGCTGCCCACAGGCAGTTCACTTCATGGCCGAAGCGGTGGATCCAATAGTAGATGAGGTCGTACACCACAAGCGCCGCCACCCACACCCACCACGCGTCTACAGGCAGCTCCGTGGCACGCCAGCGTTCGTACACCGCCACATACAGGCCAAAGCCCAGCACCTTCACGAAGGCGCCCGTGGTCTGGCTCAGGACCCCGAAGTGCAGGCTCGTCAGGGCATCCGGGATGTCGTAGGTGGGCACGCGCTTCAAGCGAGCCACCACCACTTCCAGCGCGATGGAAGCCATGAAAACCGGAATGGCGTAGACGATGGGGTTCATGACCCGAGTATATAGCCGCACGGACCGGGGCGCCGCGTGTGGCTATACTGGACAGCGAGCAACTTCCGGAGACTCCCCATGGCCGACCCCGTTATCGCCGCCCGTGCCCCCATCCCCGTGGGAGTGGAGGCCGGCAAGACCTACTACTGGTGCACTTGCGGCAAGTCCGCGAAGCAGCCGTTCTGCGACGGTTCCCACAAGGGCTCCGAGTTCGTGCCGCAGGCCTACACGCCGGAAGTTTCCGGCGAGGCGTTCTTCTGTGCCTGCAAGCACAGCGGCAAGGCGCCGCTGTGCGACGGCAGCCACCGTCAGTTGCCGTAACTACTTCAGGCGCTGCTGCAGCCCCTTGAGGGTGGCCAGCACCACGTAGACTGCACTGCGGCTGCGCCGAAAGCCACCCCGCCACGCGGCGGCAAACTCGCGGCGCGCCACGTTGGCGTTGCCATGCCAGTAGTGCGTGTAGCCATGGTCGAAATGCACCTGCGCCAGCCGGTACCGGAACTCCTTCGGCTGCAGCGCCGGGCCTTCGGCATTGCCCAAGCCCCAGCGGCTCACGGCGTCGTTCAGCAACTCCGCCAAGCCGTTGCGTTCTTCCGGACGGTGCATGGCACTGGCCGGGTGGATGCGGTACAGCGCGACGGTGTCCGCCAGCGAGTGCATCTCGGCTGCTTGCGAGGCGCGTAGCCAGAGTTCGTAGTCTTCGCCCAAGCGCCGGGACGTGTCGAAGCCGCCGATGCGTTCCAGTAGTTCGCGGCGAACTACTGCGGTGTTCATTCCCACCAGCAAGCCCTGCAGCAAGCGTGAATACAACCAGCCTGACCGCGCGGGAGCGGCTGTGCTGACATGGCTGCAGTCATGCGCCAGGTGCTTCCCTGGCGCGAAGCGACCGCTTTCATCGGGGCTCCAGCGCAGGAAGGCGCCGAACACCACGCCGGCTTCCGGGTGCTGTTCGAAGTAGCGTATCTGGGCGCCCAGTTTGCCCGGGAACCAGAAGTCGTCAGCGTCCAGAAACGCCACGTAGCGGCCACGTGCTGCGGCGATGCCCGTATTGCGTGCGAAGGAAACGCCTCGTCCTTCCAGGCGCAGTACCCGCACGCGCGAGTCTCTTTGTTCCAACTCCGCATAGTTCCAGTCGCTGGAGCCATCGTCGATGACGATGAGTTCCAGGTCGCGGAAGTCCTGCGTCAGGATGCTCTCGACCGCCTCCTCGATGAAGGCGCGCCCGTTGCGGACGGGCATGACTACCGACACGCAGGGCGCGGCGTTCACATTGCCACGCCGAGTTGCGCCCGCGCACGGGCGATGACACTGCGGTACGGGCCGGCCAATGTTCGGCGCGCCTGCAGCAACTGCGTGGCGATGCGCGGTGCGTGCTGCAACGTGCGTTCGATCCTGTCCGGCAGTTCGCGTAGCACTTCCGGTTCCATGTCCAGTTTCTGCTCTGGCAGACCGAGGACGTTGAACAGCCCGGCGTGCTTGGCATCGTATGCCAGCCCGACCAACGGCACGTTGTGGTTCGTGGCCAGAATGCAGGAGTGCAGCATGCCGCCAATGTGAGCATCCAGTTGCCCGTAGCCCTGCAGCAAGGCGGGGACGCTACCGCCGTGCACCGTGAAACGCAGACCGAACTGGCCCAGCAGGCGGGGCAGTACGCGTTCGCTGTCGAAGTGGGCGAAGTAGTGGTAGTCGCAGTTCAGGCGCTGTTGCAGTTCGCGCAGTGCGGCGACGATTGCCGGCAGACAGCGGTTCAGATGCCGGTCCACCACGGCGCCGTGAAAGGGCAGACTGAGACCCACCTGCAGTCGCCCGCCATGACTGGGACGCTGCGCCGTTTGCCGGTCCGGGTCGAGCATGAACAGGGCCGGGTCGCCACTGAGCGGAATGTCGAGCCCCGTGGCGCGGCGCAGGTATTCCTGCGTGGCCACGTCGCGCACGCTCGCAAAAGCGGCTTCACCGAACAGGCCGCGCAGCGTATCAAGATCGACCGGGTCCGGTTCCAGATTGCGGCGGTGGGCGGTTTCGGTGAGTTGGTTTACGCCCACGCCCACCAGACCGAACGCAGCGCCGGCGCGGCGGAACTCGGCAAGGTCCGAGGCCAGGCGCGGGGATAGCTTGCCGGCAGCGTCCAGAAATACGTAGCCGCCACCGCACACCATGATCGTCGCTGGCGTGGAGATTTCGTTCAGCCAGCCCTTGCTGCCACCGGGGCGCCAGTTACGCCGCTCTACCGGCACTTCGCCGCGGGGCACCACATGATTCACGAGTGTGTCGGCAATAGCCACGTCGCCATGGTTCACGAACCAGTCGCAACTGTGGTCGTGGTAAACCAGCGGCGGCAAGTGCCCGTGACGGCGGGTTTGCGCTAGGGCAAGGCGCGCGTAGTACTCGCGTCGTGCCCATTCACGCAGGCGCCAGGTGATGCCCGGCAGCGTGGGGCGTTCGGCAGCGGCTCCATAGGCCACCAGCGTCGGAGATACGGGGTTCATGTGGCGTTGGCAGTAGCGGGAGGTGGCTTGCGCGCTTGCAGCAAGGCTTTCAATTCAGTGATGGCAGCGAGGCCAAGGCAATGGCCGGCGACCCCCCAGATGACTGCGCAGCTGCCGAAGGCGACGAGCAACAGCACGGGTAGGGAAGTGGCTGTCGGCAGCGAATGCACCACTGCGGCGCAGGTGGCGCCGACGGCCAGCGTCACGCCCGCGGAGGGCAGGGCGCCGCGCAGAAAGCTCAGCGGCGAGACTTGCACGAAGCGATGCAGCAGCCACAAGTAAGCCGGAATGGAGAGCAGCTCGCCGAGGCCCATGCCCCGGGCGAAGCCGCCGAGGGTGCCGTCGAACAGCAGGTACGCGAGGCAGGCTTTGCTGGACACTGAAATGG
>JBEGRA010000293.1:0-4784 GCA_041180705.1 Pseudomonadota bacterium
AATAGGCGTCGAGTTCGCCAATCGCTGCCAGCACACCCTCCCAGGCTTCGGCACCGGTCAACTCTTCGCCACTACGGTTGGTGTCGGCGTCCGTTGCGCCGTGCAACTGATGCGCCATGCGTAGCATGAACGACTCATCCTCCGGCGGGATACCCAAAAAGGTCATCACCACGCGCAAGGGATAGACGTACGCGACTTCCTTCACGAAATCGCTGGTGGGTGCTTGCTGCAGGAATTGGTCGACGAATCCGCGAGCAATTCTACGGATTTCCTCGTCTCTGCTGTTCACCTGCTTGGGTGCGAAGGAGGCAAAGCCGACCGACCGCAGAGCTTTGTGCTCCTCGCCGTCGACCTCCACCAAAGACCGGGAAGTGTTTGGCGTCCCAGTGGCTTCCATGTTCGCGGCCACCATCTGGCGGTCAATCAACATCACGGAGCCCGTCGAGTTTTGGAACTCGCTGGCGCGTCGCTCCACCGCTTGAATGTCGGCGTGGCGGGTGACCACCCAGAACGGGTCGTAACCTTCAACGTGGGCCTGGGCGAGTGGCATCTCACGGCGCAGTTGGGCAAACAGCGCATCCAGGCGCGCGGTATCCGCATACGTTTTCGGGTCGACAATCGCGTTTGCGATGCTTTGCTCGATTTTCATTCCTGGTGACTCCGCGCGATGGTGGGTGAAAGTGTTTTTGAATCAAGCCGTCGGGTGAATTGGCGCACGCACAACATGACACCTGTTGTGACAAATTCAGCCCAGAAAAAATGGCAGCCTCGTTTGACTCCCACGGTCATTACTTTCAGCGCGCAGTACTGCGGGGGCAAAGCCGACGGCGTGTTGACGACGCCGACTTTGCCCCAAGAGCGCGGACTACTTCTTCGCCGCCTTCTGCTGCGCCTCGTAGTCGGTCCAAGCCGTATTGACGATGTAGGCCTGAATGGATTGCAACTGCTGGTCCGTCAGGTAGTCGAATTGCGGCATGCCCAAGGCACGATAGGCGCCGCCGCGAACCACCTTGTCGAACACGGCGAGCGTGGGAACCACTCGACTATGGCGCAGGTCCGGCGGAATGCCCCCGGCGTTCAACAGTTCCATGCCGTGACAGGTCTCGCAGGACTGCCGCGCGTATTCCGTTTTGCCCTCGTTGGCGAGCGCCTCCGGGAAGCGAGGAACGCTGGGCTGCGCAAGCGCCGGCGGCGGAACGGGTGCGGGCAGCTTCGCCGTACCGCCGAGCTTGAACGCCAGGAGGCGGTTGGAACCGCGGCAAAGCTCGCACGTGGCGTACTTCACCATCGTCAACGCCGTACCGGAGGAACCGCCGTTACCGGCAGACACCAGCAGGAACTGCTCACCGTCCACCTCGACGGTCGTGGGCGCGGCCAGTGCGGTGGCATCCATGCGGAAAGACCACAACAGCTTGCCGGTATCCGCACTGTAGGCGCGCAGGTCGCCGGTGCCCTCGCCCTCGAAGACCAGATTTCCGGCCGTGGAGAGCACACCGCCGTTCATGGGCAGGCCCTGGCGGACTTTCCAGCGGGGAGCCTGCTTGATCGGGTCCCATGCAACCAGCTCACCGTAAGCCTTGTACTTGTCATCCTGATAGTAGAGGTCCCAATAGGAACCGCCCACCAGCATGGTCTTGTCCCGCATCATGAACGTCGGAATGCTCATGGCAGGGATATAGAGCATCTGCTTTTCAGGATTGAACGACATCGGGTACACGTTGTGCGCGCCGAGCGGCCCAGGCAACTGCGGCCCACCATTCGGCATTTCCCACCAACGCCCTTCCGGCAAGTAGACAGGACGCCCCGTCTTGGCGTCGATGTGCGAAGCCCAGTTCACGGGGACGTAGTTCTTGGCCGAAAGGAATTGACCGGTCTTGGCATCCAGAACATACAGGAAGCCGTTCTTCGGCGCGTTCATCACCACGCGGCGAGGCTTGCCGTTGACCGGCAGCTCCGCCACGACCGACTGCATCGGCTCGAAGTTCCAGCCGTCATTCGGGGCAATCTTGTAGTGCCAAACGTACTCGCCAGTCTCCGCCTTCAGCGCGACGATGGAGCTCGAATACAGCTCGTCGCCGGCATTCGTGCCACGGTCCTGCGGGTTCCACGGGTTCGCACCGCCTACGCCCAAGTACACCTGGTGCAGCTTCTCGTCATAGGTAATGGCGTCCCACACCGCAGCACAGCCATTGGTCGGCTTCCAGTCTTCGCCCCAGGTTTTGGCAGCCGCCTCCATGGATTTGTTTTCGGGCTTGTAGCCCTTTCCCGGGTCGCCCGGCATGGTGTGCCAACGCCAGCGCAAGGCGCCGGTGTTCACGTCGAACGCGCTGACGAAGCCGCGATGTCCGCCACCATCGATGCAGGAATTGCCGATGAACACCAAGCCATTGCCTACGTGCGGCGCACCCGCCTGCATGTAGTTGTCGCTCTTGTCGCACGACACGACATCCCACACTTTCTTGCCGGTCTTGCGGTCGACGGCGACCATGCGGCAGTCACCGGTGGAAACGAAAACCTTGTCTCCATCCAGCGCGAGCCCACGGTTCCAGAGCGCCCCCATCGAGGTCGCAATGGTGCCGCCATCGAAGTTGATGTTCGCGTCGAACGTCCACAGCAACTTTCCAGTGCGCAGATCGTTGGCGAAGATGCGTGCCATCGCACCACTCTGGTAGACCACCCCATCGGCCACTAGCGGGTTGCCGACCGAACCGGACTTATTGGGAATGTCGGCGTACCAAGCCAAACCGAGCTTGGAGACGTTCCCCTCGTTGATCTGCTTCAGCGGACTAAAGTACTGCTGATTGTTTCCGTTGCCGAAGACCCGCCACTCGGTGTTAGCCGCGCCGACATTCGTCGACTTGGGTCCACCAACCGCAGCAATACCGAAGGCCATCGAAAACAGAGCGACCAAGACGATTCCAAGACTTTTTTTCATGGTGAGTTTTCCCGCATTCCAGAAAGCGCGGACCCGTGGTCCGTGGATTGTTTTTTCAGTTGAACCTAAAGAACCTTGCCGACACAGGCTTGTTCGTGGATGACCTTCCACTCGCTGCCGCGACGCAACCACACATACAGAGCACAGAAATAATCCGAAGGCTGCGCGTCGCCATGTCGGCATTCAATCTGGAGGAACATGGACACGGCATCATCCGTCACTACCGCCGGCTCGACCATGGTCCATGTGCAGTCACGCCCCATCACGCCGACGTACTCGCTGAGGACGGGAAGCAGTTCTTCCCGCCCACGAATGATGCGACCAAACCCCTCGCCCGTGACCACGATATCGGGCCAATACAGGGAGTCGACAATCAGCTCGGCCGCATCATCCCGGGTCATCAGAACGGAGAACTCGCCCAGGCGGGCCTGCAGGTGGAGCAAAACGTCGGCCTGCGCCGTTGATTGAACTTGCTGATGCATTTTCGTTTCCAATTTCCACTCCGCCATCGCGAAAAAAACCTGCCAAGGCCAACGGGCAAGCACCCGAAACCATCCGTGACATGACTTCAGTGCTTGCTCTCGCGGACCCTCTTCCAACGAAAAGCGGCAACGATGAGCACCAACGACAGGCTGCAACCCGCGACCCCGTAGGAATTCACCCATAGGTAGTCCGGAGTGACTAGATAACCCGCTATGGCGGGGCCGATGGCAACGCCCGCCAGCATCGCTGCGCTGACCAGCATCGATGCTGCAGGAGACGGATCAATGCGGGTGACTACGTCGAACTGGAACGGCACGAGGATGTTGTAGGTGAAGCCGAACAACATGCAGACCATCAGGAAACCACCCACCGGACGCAGCAACAGCAGCAGCAGCAATGTCAGCAACACTCCGACGTAACTGCCGACCAAGGACTTCATCGGCCCGAAGCGACTACCGAAAACCGCGACCAACGCCACGCCGAAACCACCGGAAAACAGCATCTTGGAGACAGCCGCGTCAACATCCGCCGTCCGGCCACCCCACGCCACGCCCATCGTGGAAATGAAGGCAAAGACGGCCCCTATGCCGCAGAAATGGACAAACACCGAGGACACGGCGAGCCACCCCTCCGGGGAGACCGACTGCTGTTCCGGGCTACCGCCAACTGCATTGGCAGCCGAGTTCTCATGGCAGGAGACTCTGGGAATGAATGGCACCAACGTCAACCCAATGAGACCGAACGCGGCGTAGAGCCCGAAAAGCCCGGGGGCACCGTAAGCATCGGCAAGCGGCGCCAGGTATTGCACTACCACGGCCCCCGACACCAGCATCCCGCCAGCCAGGATTGCCATCAGGCGAGCGCTATCCCCCTCGCCAACGACTGCATAAGCAATGGCGACGACCAGCCCGGCACCGAGCCCGGCGAGGCAGCGAATGGCAAAGAAGGTACCGAAGGAAGAGTCCGCACTAGCCAGCAGATTCGCCACCACGAATACGACCAGACCTACCGCCACGGTTCGCCGCCAATTCAGCCAGCGCAATGTCCCGGGAAGCAACGCGCAACCGACGATCGCAACAGCGAACCCCCCAAGCTCGGCCATGGCCACCAGGCCGATTTGGCCTTCGTCCAGCCCTCGCATGCGGCTGATGACCGCCAGAAACACCGGCAGACTGTTGGACACCAAGGACGCGAAAACACCCGCCAGAATGGCGCAAACGACCGCGATTTTCGCGTGGCCCGTGGCCTGCCCGGGTGATGGAGGGTTTTCCGAGTTGTTCAAAGACGCAGTACCAATTTGCCGATGAAGTCGCCGGACTCGAGCTGGCTCATGGCCTGCTGGAAGTCGGCGAAGTCATATACCCGG
>JBEGRA010000294.1:0-4141 GCA_041180705.1 Pseudomonadota bacterium
TCGGGCGTGCCTCGTTCGGCGTGGAACTCGAACTGGTCGATGAAGAGGGGCGCGCCGTGGCTGCCGGGGAAACTGGCATGGTGCGCTATCGCGGCCCCGGTTGTGCCCGCGACTTTCTCGATGAAAACGGCCAGCCTGCGGCAAGCGACGCGGAGGGCTGGTTCCTGCCTGGTGACCTCGCCACGCGTGACGGCGACGGCTATTTGCGGTTGGTCGGCCGTGCCAAAGACATGATCTTGCGGGCCGGCGTGAACGTGTACCCGGCGGAAGTGGAACGCGTGTTGCGTGAACACCCGGCTGTGGCGGACGCCGCCGTGGTTGGCGAGCCTTCAAGCACGCATGGCGAGCAGGTGGTGGCTTGCGTGGCCTTGCAGGCGTCAGCCAGCGCCGAGCAGCTGCAGGCGCATTGCCGCGAACGGCTGGCGCCTTACAAGGTGCCAACGCGCGTGGTGTTTCTGGAGGCGCTGCCCAAGGCCGGCATGGGCAAGACGGACAAGAAGGCGCTGCGCGCGCTGCTATAGCCCCGCGAGTATGGCGCCGCCGCAAATCGTGAGCGTGGCACCGGCCAGCACGTCCGCGTAGGGCGTGAGGCTTTCCACCTTCAGCTTGTTCAGTCCCCACAAGGCAAGGCTGACGGCCGTGAGCATGGTGCCCACCGTGGCCAGCACGAATACCAATGTCACCAGCGCCACGCCCTGTGCGTCGTGGTGCGCTGCCGGGTACATCAGCAAGGGAATGAGGGCTTCGCAAGGCCCGAACACGAACACCAGAAACAAACTCCACGACAGCACTGGTGCGGGGAGTTCGTGCCTGTGGGCATGCGGGTGGCGGTGGAAAGCATGGAAGTGGGTGTGGTGATGCGTGTGTCGGTGGCGAAGCAAGCGCCAAACGGCCCAACCCGTGTACGCGAGACCAATGCCCAGCAAGCCCTTCGCTGCCAAGTCCCCGCGTAGCGCTTCCACGCTCTTCAGCCAGCCCAGCTGAAGGCCCAGTGCCAGCCCGGCAGCGCCCAGCAGCACGGTGCCGAGCGTGTGGGCCAGCCCGAAGCCTGTGGTGATGAGAAGCGTTCTGCGTCGGGTCCAGGCACGTGCCTTCGACAGCGCCACGAACGGCAGATAGTGGTCGGGCCCGAGCAGCGTGTGGAATACGCCGATGGCCAGTGCCGAGCCGCAGAGCGCGGGCAGCGTGGCGCCGCTCATGCTTGGTCGGCCTCCGGACGCGGGAACCACCAGGGGTTCCATTGACCACCCACGTTGCGCAGATGGGCCTGTGCGCGCAGGAAGCGGAAGATGGACGGCGTGCCCATGCGCGAGCCGCCCAGCCCCGAAAACTTGAACGCCTGCTTCTCGCCTTCGTGGATGAGGCCGGTCAGTGCTGCGTCATTCAGGCTGATGCCGCCCGCCTCGAGTTGCGCCGCGATGGCTTCGCAGCGCGCCGTGTCGTTGCAGAACACGGCGGCACTCAGGCCATAGGGCGTGGCGTTGGCCAGTGCCACGGCCTCGGCGTCGCTGTTGAAGGGCGCTACAGCCAGCACGGGAGCGAAGCTTTCCTCGGCGATGACGAGCATCTCCGGCGTGGCATCGGCAATGACGGTAGGTTCGCACCACACGCCGCCTTGTTCCACCAGGTGGCCGCCGGTGATGAAGCGTGCGCCGCGCTCACGCGCATCCTGCAGATGACGGCGTACCACCTCCACCTGCTTGGCGGAGATGATGGGCCCGATCTCGCCGTTGGCGATGTCGGTGGTGTTCAGGCGCAGTACACGCACTTGCGCCGCCAGCGCTGCCAGAAACGGCTCGTAGGCCGCGCGCTCCACGTAGACGCGTTCGATGGAAAGACAACTCTGACCGGCATTCGCGAGGCCGCCCCACGCGATGGCGGCGGCTGCGCGCGGCAAGTCCGTGTCGGCGGTGACGATGGCCGGGTCCTTGCCGCCCAACTCCAGTTGCGCGGGGATGAACCGCCGCGCAGCGGCTTCCGCCACTTTGCGGCCCGTGGGCACGCTGCCGGTGAAGCACACCTGATCCACCACTTCGATGAGTGCGGCGCCCGTGCTGCCATCGCCTTCCACCACGCCCACCACGCCCGCCACCACCGGTACTTCAGCCAGCGCGGCGCGTAGTGGACCCACGAACCTTGGGGTCACTTCGCTGGGCTTGATGAGCGTGGCGCAACCCGCGAGCAGTGCGGGGATGGCGTCGATGAACGACAGCAGGAACGGGAAATTCCACGGCGAGATGACGCCGACCAGAGGGTAGGGGGCCCACACGCGGCGCGTGGTGAAGCCGGGTATGGCGATGTCACGCGGCGCACTGCCCTGCGCGAGCAGGTCCGGGGCTTGCTTGCACCAACGTGTCAGCGTGTCGCGCACGCCGCGCAGTTCGGACTGCGTTTCGATGGCGCGGCCAGTATCCCCATGCAGGGCCTCCATCATGGCGGCTTCATGCCGCCCCAGCGCGTCACGGAAGGCCAGCAGCGCAGTGGCGCGTGCCTCCACGCCCATGGCGCGCCAGGCAGGTTGTGCTGCGCGCAGGCGTGCGGCTTCGGCCGCAACTTCAGCGCTACCGGCGGACTGCAGCGTGAAATCGATGAGACCGGTGCGCGGGTTGCGCACCGGGATGCTGCTTGCAGCGTTCGCATGGTCATTCACGTTGGCACTCACGGTGCGGGGTCCTTGTAGATGCCGGCGGCGACGAGGCCGGCGATGGCTTCGCGTTGCCGCTCCGCGAATTCGGCGCGAGTCGGAATGCGCACTTCGTCATTGGCGCCGAGCAGGGAGCCTGGCGCGTGGACGCTTTGGCCACTGTAGACGGGAGCGAACAGTTCCGTGCGCTGGCGGCTGAGAATGTTCGACATGCCGGGGCGCTTGCGCCAGCGGCGCAGCGACTCGATGTCGATTTCCGCATGGGCCACCATGCTTTCACCGAAGCCGGCTTCCGCCAGCACGCGGCCTTCCCAGTCCACCACCTTCGACATGCCGTCCGTCGACTCCGGCGGAATATCGCAGCCCTCGAGGCCGCCGCTGTTGGCAGACACGACATACGCCATGCTCTCGTAGGCACGGGCGCGCTTGGCCACATCCTTTGGCGTGAGTTGCGGGCTGCCGACTTCGCTGGTCGAATGCAGGAAGAGTTCGGCGCCACGCAGCGCGAGGGCGCGGGCAATTTCCGGGTAAAGAATCTCTTCGGAGGCGATGGCCGCCATGCGCCCCAGCGGCGTGTCTGCCACGGGGAATACGCCTTCAAGGCCGTAGCGGTCCAAATACGCCGGCCAGACATCGTGGGGCGTGGGCGCGTACAGCGACACCAGCCGCCGATAACGCAGTGCGCAGTCGCCGGCGGGGCTGAACAACGTGCTCGCCTGGAAATACAGGCCCGGAAAATGCGGGTCCGTCTCGTAGTTGTTCGCCGCCAGCCACACCCCGTTTTGCTGTGCCACGGTGGCCAGTGCGGAGTACTCCACGCCATCCGGGGCGAGGCAGGCCTTCGCTATCCACTCGGCGATGCTTTCGCCCATGGGGAAGCCCGTGAGGCAATACTCGGGCAGTACGACCAGCTTCAGGTCCTGCCCTACGAAACCCTTCGCTGCACGAATCTGGCGCCCCATGCGCGTGGTCGTGGCGAGCATCTGTGCGCGGGCGTCGTCGACCGTGAGTTGGTTGACGGCGATGGTGCGGGTTTGCAGGCCGAGCGCGCGATAGACGGGGACCTTGGCCGCGCTGCCGGCCGGTTGCGTGGACGCGGCACCCGAGTTGCCAGGGGCGGTCATTCCAGACCCTCCAACAGAGCGACTTCGGCGGTGGCGCAGTGCTCGCGCAACTTGCGCACTTCGGCGTATTCGGGGGAATGCCAGAACGCCAGCGCGGCTTCGCGGCTGGGCCAAACGGAGATGACATGGACGGCGCTCATGTCGCGCGGCCCCAGGCCTTCTTCGAGCGTTTCGTTGCCGCCACCGCGGACGACATAGCGTCCGCCCATTTTCGCTACCAGTGCAGCGGCGGCCTGCCCATACGCGCCGAAGGCCGCGCGGTCGGTGATGCGGCAACGAATGACCATGTAGGCCGACATGGGGCTCTCCGGAGAGGTGCGGCGCCGTGTTTTCCACGGCTGGATTTCAATTGATATAAAGATATACCATTTGA
>JBEGRA010000295.1:0-3044 GCA_041180705.1 Pseudomonadota bacterium
CGACATAGGGCAGGAAGGCGTCCTGTTGCGACTTGTTGAAGCGGTGCACCTCGTCCAGGAACAGGAGCGTACCCTTGCCTGTCGCGCGGCGGCGAATTTGCGCGGCGTCCACCACTTCACGCACATCCTTCACGCCCGCTTGCACGGCGGAAAGCTGCGCGAACTCGGCATCGGCCGCCTTGGCTACCAACCGCGCCAGCGTGGTCTTGCCGGTACCAGGAGGCCCCCAGAACAGAGCGCTATGCAGGGCAGCGCCTTCGGCAAGGCGCCGCAACGGCTTGCCCGGACCCAGCAGATGGCTTTGGCCCACCACTTCGGTGAGCACTCGCGGCCGCATGCGGTCGGCGAGTGGTCGCGGGGCGCTTTGCGGCTTAGCGTCCACCGCCCCACCAACGGCGCCCCAACACTTCGATGCCTTCAGCCCAGCGGTCGAAGCCCAGTTTCGCGAGCGTGACGGCGATGAAAGCGCCGGACGCATTGGCCAAGGCGTCGTACGGGTCCGCCACGCGGTCGGCGGTGAGTGTGCCCTGCAAGACTTCCATGAACACGCCATAGGCGGCACAGGCCAGCACGATGCGCCATTGACGGTCCGGCCGGACCAGACCGCAGAACCAGAGCGTCAGCAAGGCATAGCCGACGCCGTGCTGCCACTTGTCACTGACATCCAGTACGAAGCGTGTGGGCGTGCGCAGGCTCAGCCATACCGTGATTGCAAGGCCGAGCACGCTGCCAGCGGCCCACAAGCCCCACCAATGCAGGTCCCTACCCCAGGCTTGCGAGAACCGGCGCACCCATTGCGGCATCCATCCCTTGTTGGCAGTCACTTCGTGTCACCCACTACGTCCGTGTCAGGGGGAATCTTGAACTTGAAAGCATCGGCAGCCAGCTTCACGTTGCGTTCCAGCGCCGTGAAACGAATGCGGGTCCGTTGACCGAGGCGGTCCACCAGTTCCATCTCGCGAAGCGCTTCGCCCGCAAAGCCAAGCCGCAGTTCGCGGAAGTCGCCGCCACCGCTGCGCGGCACCAATCGCAGCCAGTCGAGGCCTGCTGCGGCAGGAAGTTCGTCCGCATCGAAGCCGGCGGCGACCTTGCCCTTGCCGGCCAGCAGCATGGCCGGTGCTTGCGTCAGCACATCGCGCTGCTTGCGCACGGTCACCTGCGCCAGGTCCGCGTCGTAAAACCAAAGCTTCGCGCCGTCGGAAACGATGGACTGGGCGGGCGTGGTGTAGTCCCAGCGGAAGCGGCCGGGCTTCTGCAGCAGGAACGTGCCCGCGGCGTTCTGTACCAGCTTGCCGCTGCCGTCACGCACTTCCTGCGTGAACCCGGCACGCAGCGACTGCGTGCTGGCCAGCAAAGCTTCCACACGAGCGATGGCAGCGGGCGAAGCGGTGGCTGTTGGGATGATGAAGAGGCAGGCAAAGACCAACAGAAGAGTCGCGAGCAAGCTCGCTCCCACAAAAGATTTGCCCTGGCCTACAACAGAGATGCCCTGCCCCAAAGGAAGTTTGCCCTGCCCCACAGCAGATTTGCCCTGTTCCACAGCAGAGCTGCCCCGGACCATGGAGGCAAATTTCATTGTGGGAGGCAGCTTGCTGCCGACTCTTGCACACGACACGGGGTTATTCCTCGCGCGCGGGGACGAGCACCTCGCGCGAGCCATTCGGCTGCAGCGGGCCCACAAGGCCGGCAGACTCCATGCTCTCCACCAACCGCGCAGCGCGGTTGTAGCCGATCTTCAACCGGCGCTGCACACCGGACACCGATGCCTTGCGCGTTTCCAGCACGATTTTCACGGCTTCGTCGTAGAGCGCATCCTGCTCGGGGTCCACTTCGCCGCCAGTGCCCTCGCCGCCTTCATGCGGCATGCCCGGCAAGCCACCCTGCGGGCCATCGAGGATGGCGTCGATGTATTCCGGCGCGCTGGAGCGCAGCGCTTCCACCACGCGGTGCACTTCATGGTCCTGCACGAATGCGCCATGAACACGCGTGGGCACGGACGTGCCAGCGGGCAGGTAAAGCATGTCGCCGTTGCCGAGCAAGGACTCCGCACCGCCTTGGTCGAGGATGGTGCGTGAGTCCACTTTCGCGGATACCTGGAAGGCGACGCGCGAAGGGATGTTGGCCTTGATGAGGCCCGTGATGACGTCCACCGACGGACGCTGCGTGGCGAGAATGAGGTGGATGCCCGAAGCACGGGCCTTCTGCGCCAGGCGCGCGATGAGTTCTTCCACCTTCTTGCCGACGATCATCATGAGGTCGGCAAGTTCGTCGATGACCACCACGATGTAAGGCAATGTGGTGAGGTCCGGCACATCCTGCGTGCCGTCTTCCAGGATGAGCCCCTGCGCCACCTTCTGGGCGGCGATGGGGTCCTTGATGGGCTTGCCCGCCTGCTGCGCGTCCTGGATCTTGCGGTTGAAGCCGCCGATGTTGCGCACGCCGAGATTCGCCATGAGGAAATAGCGGCGCTCCATCTCGGCCACGCACCAGCGCAGCGCATTGGCCGCCTGCTTCATGTCCGTGACGACAGGCGCCAGCAGATGCGGAATGCCTTCGTAGACCGAAAGCTCCAGCATCTTCGGGTCGATCATGATCAGCCGCACCTGCTCGGCCGTGGCCTTGTAGAGCAGGCTGAGGATCATGGCGTTGATGGCCACGGACTTGCCCGAACCCGTGGTACCGGCCACCAGCAAGTGCGGCATGCGGGCGAGGTCTGTGACTACCGGCAGGCCGGCGATGTCCTTGCCCAGCGCCAGCACCAACGGCGAGGCCACATCGTCGTAGGCCTTGCTCTTGATGATCTCGCCGAGCGAGACGGTCTCGCGCTTCTCGTTCGGAATCTCGAGGCCGATGACCGCCTTGCCGGGGATGACCTCGACCACGCGCACGCTGATGGCGGACAGCGAACGCGCCAGGTCTTTCGACAGGCTGGTGATCTGGCTCACCTTCACGCCGGGCGAGGGCTTCAATTCGAAGCGCGTGACCACGGGGCCGGGGTGTACAGCGACCACTTCCACTTCGATGCCGAAGTCGCGCAGCTTGAT
>JBEGRA010000296.1:0-4899 GCA_041180705.1 Pseudomonadota bacterium
AGGAATTCCCGCGTGAAGCGCAGGATGAGCCGGAAGGTCTCGCGATCTTTTTCGGCAGACAGCAGCCCGAGATGGATCCGCGGTGCTGCCAACGGGTCCGCCGAGCGCAAGCCCACATGCCCGCGGCTCTCCGGGTGCAGCAGTACATTGGCCACGGTGATGACATGCCCGGCGCCTTTGCGCCAGCCAGGGAACCACGGCTTGGCGAGCATCGACACGGGGCTGACGAGCATCTGCAGTTCCGGCGCCGTGGCTTCCGGGCGCAGTCGCAGGAAGCCTTGCGCGTTCACGGGCAGCCCACCCACGGGACCCCCGCCGGTGACCTGCCAGCGCAGCACCGACCACAGCAGTCGGTCCAGCCGCAGCTCGCGTTCGAAAGTGATGGGCTCGCGCACTTCGTAAATGGCCCCGCAAGACTGATGGTCCTGCAGGTTGCGACCTACGCCGGGCAGTTCGTGATGAACGGCAATCCCTTGGGGTTCCATCTCGCTCGCCGGCCCCACGCCCGACAGCAACAGCAGTTGTGGCGAGCCGAAAGCGCCGGCCGACAGCACCACTTCGCGTTCGGCACGCAACACCTTGTGCTGCCCTTGCTGCAGACACTCGACGCCCACCGCACGTTTGCCTTCGAACACCACGCGCAGGGCCTGCGTGTTCGTGAGCACGGTCAGGTTGGGGCGATGACGTATGGGGTTCAGATAACGCGCCGAAGTGCTGGCGCGGCGCCCGCGATGCACGTTGAAGTCGGGCGTGCTGAAGCCTTCGTGTTGTGCGCCGTGAAAGTCGTCCGTCAGCGGCAGCCCGAGTGCCTTGGCGCGTGCCAGCAGCGCGCGGTAGAGCTGCGGTTCGGGGTGGTTGCGGCTGGTGGTCAGCGGGCCGGCATCGCCATGGTGTTCGCTGGCACCCCGCCAGTTGGCCTCCGCACGCCGGAAATACGGCAGCACATCGGCATGGCTCCAACCCGTACAGCCCGCAGCGGCCCAGGCGTCGAAGTCCTGCGGGGCCCCGCGCGAATACATCATGCCGTTCACGCTGCTGCAGCCACCGAGCACTTTGCCGCGTGGTGCATTGATGACGCGGTCATCGGCATGCGGTTCGGGTTCGCTGGTGTAGCCCCAGTTGACCCGCGGGTCCATGAAGGTATCCCGCCACGCCAGCGGCATCTGCATCTTCCAGAACCCGCGGTCGTCGGGGCCGGCTTCGAGCAGCGTGACGGTGACCAGCGGGTCTGCCGACAGGCGGGCGGCCAGCACGCAGCCGGCGGAGCCGCCACCGACAATCAGGTAGTCGCAGGTGGTGGTCATGCGCAGCCGCGCGTGGCGAAAGTGTGCATGCGTTGCTTCAGGCCACCGAGAAGTAACGGAACAGCGTGTGGTCCGGATGGTCCGCGCTGCCGGGGTTGCCGGGGCGTCGCAGTCCGCCACCGACGATGACCGTGCGGTTCAGCCAATCGTGCGGGCCTTCCGGCGCACGGAAATACGGGGTGCAGCGGAAGTAGCCGGGCCGGTCGCCGCGCGGGCCGTAGATGTAGCCCATGTTGCGGATGTAGATGAGCGTGCCGTCATCGGCTTCGATCATGTAGTGCGCATTGGCTTCCACGACGCCATCAGGGCGCACCAGCGGCCAGTCCGCACCGCCCTGCGGCACCAGCCGTCCGTTCAAGCGCGGCCCGCGCACCAGGCCTTCCTTCACCGAGGTATAGCCCTGCTTCAGGTTGCCGGCAACCGGGCCGAAGAGGTCGCGCGCCAGGAAGTCGATGCGGATGTCGAACACGTGCTCGAGCTTCAGTTCCAGCTCGGCGCCCAGGCCGGCAGAGAGCGGGGTGGCGGGTTCGCCGTGGATGAAGGAATCGGAGGGAGGGCTCATGGGGTGGGTTCTCCGCGCAGGAATTCGGGTGGCAGCTTGCGGCCACGAAGCAGGTCGGCGGCCATTTCGCCCACCATGATGGAAGCGGCATTCGTATTGCCACCGGGTACTGTCGGCATGACGGAGGCGTCGGCCACGCGCAGGCCCTCGACGCCGCGCACGCACAGCTGCGGGTCCAGCACGGCCTCCGCATCGCTGCCCATGCGGCAGGTACCGACCGGGTGTTGCGTCACGCCAGCCATCTTGCGGACGTAGGCATCGAAGGCAGCACGGTCTTGCACTGCTGGGCCGGGGGCCGTTTCCGCCGCCACCATCGAGCGCATGGGCTCGGTGGAGTAGATGCGTCGCGCGAGTTGTACGCCACGCCAAGCGGTGGCGAAGTCTTCGTCGCTGCGGAACAAATTCAAATGGACACGCGGGGTTTGCAGCGGGTCTGCTGAGCGCAGAGACAGATGCCCGCGGGCTTCCGGATGCAGCAGCACCACGTCTGCCGTAATGCGGTGTTCTTGCTGGGCGCCGCCTGGCCACCACGGCTTCGCGTCCATGCGCACCGGGTTGCACATCAACTGCACGTCGGGGCGGTCGAGGTGGTCCTGCGTGCGTACCACGATGTTGCAGCTGTTCAGCTGCGAGGCGAAGGCACCGGTGCCGGCGAAGAACCAGCGCAGCACGCTGAAAGTGGCACGGTCCATGCGCAGCTGGTTGAGGAACGTGACGGGCTGGCGCGTGGTGAATTCCACCGGGACGCGCGGATGTTCCGACAGGTTCTGCCCCACACCGGGCGCATCCACTCGCACGGCGATGCCATGCTGTTGCAGTTCCGCCGCGGGGCCGATACCCGACAGCATGAGCAGGTGGGGCGAATTGAAGGCACCCCCGCACAGCACCACTTCGCGCGTGGCGCGCCCTTCGCGACGTTCGCCTTGGTGCAGCAGTTCCACGCCGGTAGCGCGGTGGCCGTCGAACAGCACGCGCGTGGTGAGGGCGCCGGTGAGCACGCGAAGGTTCGGACGGTTGGCGGCTGGCTTCAGATAAGCCTGCGCGGTGTTCGCACGCCGCCCGCGGCGGTCGATGGTGGCCTCGCCCTTGGCGAAGCCCTCTTCCTGTTCGCCATGCAGGTCCGGCACGGCCTGGTAGCCGTTCGCCGCTGCCGTGGCCATGAGTGGCTCATGCAGCAGGCGCGAAGTGTCGATGGCACGTACGCTCAGGGGGCCTTCGCCGCCGTGCCAAGGGCCGGCGCCACGCCAACTGGTTTCCATGCGCTTGAAGTAGGGCAGGACGTCCGCGTAGCCCCAGCCGGGGCAGCCGGCATCGCGCCAACCGTCGTAGTCCTTCGAATGCCCGCGCATGTAGAACATGCCGTTCACCGAAGACGAGCCGCCCAGCAGCTTGCCGCGGGGCAGCCACAGCTTGCGGTCATTCAGATGGGGTTCCGGTTCCGAGAGATAGCCCCAGGTGTACTGCGGTTTGAACAGCGCGCGCAGGAACCCCAGTGGCATGCGGATGAGGAAGTCTTCGTCGCTGCCGCCGGCTTCCAGCAGCAGCACTTTCACGGCAGGGTCTTCGCTGAGGCGGGCCGCGACGGCGCAGCCGGCGGAACCGGCTCCGACGACGATGTAGTCCGCCTCGAAGGCTGTCATTACACGACCTTGTAGTAGTGAATCATGTTGCCGGCCGGCGTCTTCTCCGCCACGCCCACGAACACGTACTTGTTCAGCCAGCTGTACTTGCCTTCCGGCGCTTCGAACTTCGGCGCGGCACGCATGTAGTAGGAGCCCTCGGGAACCGGTTCACGGCGCGCCATGGCGGCCATGATTTCCGGCGGACCCCAGCGGTAGCCGCGGTTCTGCAGGTAGATGACGGCTCCGTCGTCCGTTCTCAGCATGTAGCGCGCATCGAAGTCGATGACGCCATCGGGGCGCACCCACGGCCAGTCCGCACCGCTGCCCGGAATGACGATGCCCTTGATGTCCGGACCGTCCACGGTGCCGTCCGTCAGGTAGACGCCCGCCCGCGTCGAGCCGTAGGCCGTGGGCTTCACCCAGTAGGCTTGGCCGAGGTTGATGGTGATGGTCATCGCGTATTCGAACTGGGGCTCGGGGCGTTTCATGGCGTACTCCTGACAGCTTCGTCATTTGTCCCGTTTCGTTCGCGCGAGGCTCGACTGGGCGGGAAGTGTTGTTCCACCGGATGCGAAGGGGTGGCTGCGCAGACTTACCGAGCCAACAGCTCCCGCAGCGCCTGCGTCACGGGTTCGGGTTGTTCCAGCGGCGCGAAGTGCCCGGCCTCGGGCACGATGACCAATTTCGCGCCGGGGATGGCGGCGGCGATGGCTTCGTGCTGGCTGGGCGGGCTCCACTCGTCTTCGCGGCCCGTGAGCACTAGCGTGGGGCAGTGGACCCTGCCGAGCACGGGCCGGGCGTCCGGCCGCGCGAGCAGTGCTTCCTGCTGGCGGCGGAAGCTGGCGGCCGTGCGCCCCGCGACCATCGCCTCCAGTGGTGCGATGAAAGCCGGCTCTTGCCGGCGTGCTGGATGCAGCATGGGCGGCAACCAGCGTTCGGCCACGGCCGCAAGCCCGCTGGTTTCGCCGAGAACCACCAGTTCCAGCCGCGAGTCCCGTTCATGCGGGGAAGGCGGCCCCACGCCGGTATCCATGAGCGCGAGGTGCGTGACGCGCTCCGGTGCCTGCCGGACGACTTCCAGTGCAATGCGTCCGCCCAGCGAATGGCCTGCCAGTGCGAACTGCGACGGTGCGGCGGCCAGCACGGCGCTGGCCATGGCTTCCAGACTGGTGTGGTTCGACAGTTCCGGGACGAGCAGTTCATGCGTGTCGGCGAAGGCCGCCAGCTGGTGTTTCCAGACGAGGGCGTCGCACAGGAGACCGGGGACAAGGACAAGCGTCGGCTTCATGGCAGAAGAAGATTCCGTGGCGGCAGCGGCATGGCATAGAGTACGACGCGGCGGGTCGCCCTGACCCGTCATCAGCGAACAGGGGGTGGCATGAGCGCGAACCAGTCCAGAGGGCCGTGGTTG
>JBEGRA010000297.1:0-2813 GCA_041180705.1 Pseudomonadota bacterium
ACGCCTACTTCGTGAACAACCGCAAGGTGCGCGCCGAAACCGTGGAAGCCCGCTTCCGCGTGACGGGACGCCGGCCGGAGCTCTGGCGCGCGGATACCGGCCGCGCGGAACCCGTGTCCTACCGCGTGGAAGGCGACACTACCGTGGTGCCGCTGGAACTCGCTGCGCAGGACTCGTTCTTCGTGGTATTCCGCGAAGCCGCCAAGCAGCCCGCTGCAGTGGTGCCCAAGCGTGCCGTCAAGCCCGTTGCCGAAATCACCACGCCTTGGGAAGTCGCTTTTCAGGTGGGGCGTGGTGCGCCCGCCATTGCGAAGTTCTCGACCTTGCAGGGCCTGGAGCAGAGCGCCGATGCCGGCATCCGCTATTTCTCTGGCATGGCGAACTACCGCACGACGTTCCTCGCGCCCAAGGGCCTGAAGCGCGGCACGAAGCTGTGGCTGGACCTGGGCCAGGTGGGCGATGTCGCCGAAGTACTGGTGAACGGGAAAGTCGTGGGCACCGCATGGAAGGCCCCCTATCGGCTGGAAATTGGCGGCGCCTTGCAGCAAGGCACCAACCAGTTGGAGGTGCGGGTGGCCAATCTCTGGGTGAACCGCCTCGTTGGCGACGCCCAGCCGGGAGCCACCAAGGTGGCTGCTGCCATCGCTCCTACCTACCTGCCGACGGCTCCGCTGCGACCTTCGGGATTGATGGGGCCGGTGCAGTTGCTCGAGGAGCGCTAGGGCATGCAAGGCATTGACCGGCGCTGCTGGCCTGCGATGGCGCTGCTGGGCGTTCTCTGGAGTGCTCTTGCGTCGGCAGCGGCCCCGGTCCCGGATTGTCCTTTGGCGAAGGCACCCTACTCTTCGCGATCGCCTTTACTGGATTTGCTGCTGGATCCTGCAGCGAAAGCCGTAATCGCGAAGCAAACTCCCGGCGTTCTCAAGCCCCCTTTCGGTGGCGATGAATGGCCGACGAATACGCCTTCGTTCGCCGCCATTCTGACGCCTTCGCTCCTGTTGGCGCTCGGTCCCGAGGGGGCTGAAAGCGCAGTTGAGTTGGATGCGGCGCTGGCCGAGATTCCCATCACGGATACTGCGATGCAGAATCGTTGTGCGCGTTATGACCACGTGCCGCCGAATCTGCCCGAGGCGTTACCGCGGAACGCTTTGCTGGTGTTCGGGAAGTGGAACGGATTTCGGGATAGCCCTTCCGTTGAAGCTGCTGAAACTTCATTGCGAAGCCTGGCGCAAGCGCAGGATTGGGCGCTGGTGTTCACCGATAACGCAGCTGTATTCAACCGCGCTCAGTTGGCCCGCTTCTCGGCAGTCATCTGGAACAACGTCAGTGGCGATGCGCTGACGTTGTCGCAGCGCCAAGCATTCCGTGAATGGATCGAAGCCGGCGGCGGTTTCGTCGGAATTCACGGCTCCGGTGGTGACCCCGCTTACTTCTGGGACTGGTATGCCGATGTTCTGGTGGGCGCGCGTTTCATTGGTCACCCGATGAACCCGCAGTTCCAGCAGGCGCGTTTGGTGGTGGAGCCCGGGGCGCCGGAAATGACGCATGACTTGCCTCCGAACTGGATGCTCGAGGAAGAGTGGTACTCCTTCGACAGGAGTCCTCGTTCCGCCGGTGCCGAAGTGCTGGTTCGTCTGGACGAAAGCAGTTATTCACCGGAAGGAATGGGGCGCAACCTGCGGATGGGTGACCATCCGGTGGTCTGGCGCCAATGCATCGGCCATGGACGCAGCTTTTACACGGCGCTGGGTCACCGACCGGAGATTTACCGCGATCCAGGTGCGGCCGCCTTGCTGGCTCGCGGCATCGCCTGGGCTGCGGGGTGGACAGATGCCTATGGTGCAAAGGGCGAAAGCCCCCGTATCATCGGCTGCCGTCTTCCCGGAGCCGCCCATGGATTTCAGCCGAACTGAACGCGAACGTTACTGGATCGACAGCGTTCGCAGCTTCATGCATGAGCATGTCGTTCCGGCGGTGCCGGTCTACGACGCGCAGATGGAGGCCTTCGGCCAGGACCGTTGGCAGGTGCCGGCCGTCCTGGAAGACCTGAAGCGCAAGGCCCGCGCCGCCGGCCTTTGGAACCTGTTCATGCCGCCGGCCCACGGTGCGTTCCATGTGGACACGAGCTTCCGCTTCGAAGGCCCGGGCCTCAGCAATCTCGAATACGCCGGTTGTGCCGAGGAGATGGGCCGCGTCACCTGGGCTTCCGAGGTGTTCAACTGTTCCGCGCCGGACACCGGCAATATGGAAGTGCTGCAGCGCTACGGTACGCTGGCACAGAAGGAGCAGTGGTTGCGGCCACTGATGAACGGTGATCTTCGCTCCGCCTTCCTGATGACCGAACCGGAAGTGGCGTCGTCGGACGCCACCAACATTGCCACGTCCATCATTCGCGACGGCGACGACTACGTCATCAACGGCCGCAAGTGGTGGTCGTCCGGTGTGGGTGACCCGCGTTGCGCCATCTTCATCGTCATGGGCAAGTCGGACCCGAGTGCGCCCACGCATTCGCAGCAGTCCATGATTCTCGTGCCGCGCAATGCGCCAGGCGTGAAAGTGCTGCGGCATCTGCCGGTGTTCGGTTACGACGACGCGCCGCACGGCCACTGCGAAGTGCTGCTGGAAAACGTGCGCGTTCCGGCCTCCAGCTTGTTGCTGGGCGAAGGCCGCGGCTTCGAGATTGCACAGGGGCGTCTGGGGCCCGGCCGCATTCATCACTGCATGCGCAGCATCGGTGCTTCCGAAGTGGCGCTGGAAAAGATGGTGCGGCGCCTGTTGTCGCGCACGGCCTTCGGCAAGCGCATTGCGGACCA
>JBEGRA010000298.1:0-3300 GCA_041180705.1 Pseudomonadota bacterium
TCCACGGGCGGAGCTGTGTTCCAGACCAGTCGCAGCCCCGAACTGGGTGGGGAAAGCTCCGGTCACTTCGGGCTGAGCATTGGGCAGTACCAGCGTTTCGGCGTGGATGCCGTGGCGAACATGCCGCTTTACGAAACGCTGGCGCTACGTATCGCCGTGGCCACGGAAAAGCGCGACAGCTATTTCAGCAATCGGAACAGCAAGGCCACGCCTGGCAGCGTCGATCACAAGAGCGTGCGCATCGGCTTGCTGTGGAAGCCTTCGGACAATTTCGAGTTGCTGTGGAAGACGGAAGCCAACATCGCCCGTGACGGTGGCTATCCGTACCAGCCGCAGCCAGGGTCGCCGAATGCAGTCGCGGCTTCTGCAGATCCCTGGACCCTGACCATGGACCGCGCCGACATCGATGATCGCCATGACAGTGTCCGTACCGGCATTGAGGCCAAGTTGACGTTGGATAACGGAGTCGTCATTCGCTCGCTCAGCGGCTACCAGTTGGGCACACAGAACTTCGCCAACGACACCGATGGCACGAGCCTGGATCTTGGTTGGGAACACCAGCGCATCCTCGATCGGGTTTTCAGTCAGGAACTGGATGTCATCTCGCCTTCGACAGACCGCGTCCGCTGGACGGTTGGCGGGTCGTGGGTTCGACAAGAAGCTCACCTGGACTTGCACGCGTATTCCAACGCATTCCCCTTTGGCCCCGGCGGATTCTTCCCGACGCAGGACGTTCACTTCCTCACCGATACTCCCAAGACCGCGGTTGGTGCGTTCGCCCAAGTGTCGACGGATCTTCGCGAAGGTCTGGAACTGCAGGCCGGTGCTCGCTGGAGTCGTGATCGTCAAACCCAGTCGGGCGGACTCTTCCTGGCGCCTGCGCCGCCTCTGCCACCCTTCATTCCGGCGTTCGGGCCGAGCTACGAGCAGGCGCACGTCACCGGCAAGGTGGCCCTGAACTGGAAGCTTGACGCTGCTCATTTCCTTTATGTATTTGCCGCGAATGGCTTCAAGTCCGGCGGCGTGAATCTCACCGCGCTGCCTTTCGCTGCGGAGAAGGTGAAGGATATCGAGGCCGGCTGGAAGGCGACGTGGGCTGATGGCCACGTACGGACCCAATTCGGCGTTTTCCACATGGATTACCGCAACCTGCAGACTGAACTGGTGGACACCACCATCGGCGCGAGTGCCACCGGCAATGCGCCGAAGTCGACAATCAAGGGGGCGGAGTTCCAGTTGCAGGCCAAGTACGGTGGTTTCGCCACGGACTTCAATTGGTCTTACGTGGACTCGCGGACGGACGGCATGCCGATGATCAACATCCGCAATCTGCCGGGCGGCTCTGCAGCCGGGTTGGGGCCACAATGCGCGCCCGGGCAGCCGCCTTTCGGTTGCTTCGACTACGCACCATTCTTCTCGACGCCCACCGGCAACGCCACTCCCTATGCGCCAAAGACGACGGCGAATGTTGGTCTCGAATATGCGTTCGAAGCCGCGGGCAGCACGTGGACGCCGCGCATCGATATTTCGCATTTGTCGGAACAGTTCAGCAGCCTCTTCGCTTCGCAGTTCGACCGCATCCCGGCGCGCACCATCGTGAATGCCAGCATCGGTATCGAGCGTGGCCCATGGCGCGGGTTGGTGCAGGTAATGAATCTCGGTGACAAGACCTACGTCTCCGGCATTGACTATGTCACCGGCAACATGTGGCTGGGTACGCCGCGTACCGTAGGCGTTTCGCTGCGTCGCAGTTTCTGAGGTGAGTGGTATGACCTCACGTCGGGATTTTCTGGGCGTACTGGCCACTGGCGTTGCCGCAGCAGGCACGCCGTTGGTGGGTTCTGCATCGGCCACTGCCACTGCCGAAACGGGTGCGGCAAAGCCCTGGGCTGGACGTGGACTCGATGTCCCCGGTCTGGAGCTGGTGATGCAATTGGTGGTCACCTGCTCCGCGCCGGAACGCATGGGCCCGACGGCGAACAGCAAGGATGGGTTGCGTGAAGACGTTTGGCCAATCGTGGGCGGGCGGTTCGTGGGGCGGAATATCAGCGGCGTCGTCATTCCCGGCGGTGGTGACTTTCCGGTGGTCCGTCCGGATGGCGTCACCATCATCGATGCGCTCTACCGCCTGCGTACCGATGATGGAGTGACCATCATCATCCATAACAAAGGGCTTGAATATGCGGGCAACGAAGGGCACACGGAGCGCTATCGTTTGGTGCCCGAATTCACCGCGCCGGTAGGTAAACACGATTGGCTGAACCGCAGCGTGTTTCTTTCGACGCTGGTGTACCCCGTGCCCGCGGCAATGGCTTTGGCGCGAAGTCCGGCCGAAAACGACCGCCTGATAGAGGTTTACCGCGTCACGTGAGCCTCTTTACCGAACAGCAGGCGACTGCGGCCGACTGGCGATCATTCCGGGAAGGCCATCCGCAGGTAGAGGTGCTGGACGCTTTCATCATCGACGTCAATGGTCAACCGGTGGGCAAGCGCCTACGAGTCGAAGATGCGGCTGCCCTTTTCGTCGATGGCTTGAACTTTTCTGCCTGTGCGCCCTTGTTGGATTGTCGCGGTCTGGGGCATGAACCGTCGGGCCTCGGCGGGGCTGATGGAGACCCGGACGCCACGGCCTGGCCCGTGGCAGGCACGCTGGTTGCCGTTCCCTGGTCGCGGGTTCCGGCGGCGCAGGTGCTGCTGTCGATGGCGGGTGCAGAGCAGTCCGAGCCTTGGTGGGACCCGCGAGAATTGCTGCGCCATGTGGTGGTACGCCTTGCCCGGGACGGACTATTTCCGGTAGTTGCCTGTGAACTCGAGTTCTACTTGCTGCGCCCCGCAGGAGTGGCCGACGGCACTTCCCCTGAATGGACTCCGGCGGCAGGCCTTGGGCGTGCAGCGAACCTGTCGCTCGACAATCTGGAAGGCACCAGCGAGGTGCTGGAAGGAATCCATGCGGCTGCGTGCCGCCAGGGGATTCCCACCTCGACGACGGTGTCGGAATGCGGTCAGGGGCAGTTCGAAGTGAACTTGCGTCATCGCGCCGACCCGGTGCGCGCAGCGGATGATGCCGTGCTCTTGCGGCGCATTGTGCGCGGTGTCGCGCGGCAGCATGGTTTGCGCGCGACTTTCATGGCGAAGCCATTTTCCCGTGAACCTGGCAGTGGCTTGCATGTACATGCCAGTATCGCGGACGCCACCTCCGCGAATCGCTTTGGGGCTGCAGAAGGCGAACGGTGGTTGCGCGGCGCCATTGGCGGGCTTCAGCAGTCCCTAGCCGAGTTGCTGGCCCTGTTGGCGCCCAAC
>JBEGRA010000299.1:0-5178 GCA_041180705.1 Pseudomonadota bacterium
GCCAACGCTGAAGAAACACGGCACGGTCATCGAGGTGCACCCTCAACAAGTCGGCCGGAGTGGCCTTCTCGAGCGGCAACAAATCGTCGCGAATCTGGCGCGTGCGTGCACCGCGGTCAAAACGCGTGCCACCGATGGATTCGTAAGCGGCGATGGCGCGGGCATCGTCATCCGTTACGCCGGGAGCAGTCACGCCCGCGATACGTGCGTTGGCGGTCCAGATACGGCCGTCAGCCGGGTTCACGCGTGCTAGGCCGTCGGGTACCGGGCCCACGCCGAGCCACGCGGCCGCCGGGTCCGTGGACAGGCGCGGCACCGGCAACGGAGCTGCGCGCCGTTGCGGCACCTGCCCCATCACGGTCCACGCAATATCGCCCGCCGCATCGCCCACGGTGAGGTTCTGCGCAGGAATGCCCGAGACACGCGCGACGGCCAGTGCCTCCGCCACGGACTGCGCCTCTGCCATCCCCAACGCCATGACGTTCGTACCGGCCGCGAAGTGCGGCACCCATTGCAAAGCCAAAGCAGTGCCATCCGCATCGTGGGCGACGACCGGGCCGAAGTCGCTGGACTCGACGACCAGCGGTACGTCCTTGCCACCGCGCACTTGCAGCGTCTCGGTGTGCCGCAGCAAAGGGCGCGAACCTGCGGGCGTCAGGTAGTTGCCCGGCAGTGCCGAGTCGGGAACCAGTCGCACCGCGTCGGTCGTGTCGACGTTGCTGTTCGTGAAGCCCCAGGCGATATGACCGTTGCTGCCGGCAACGATCATGGGCGTACCGGGCAAGGAAACTCCTGTGACTGCCGAGGTAGCTTTGCCGCTGGCATCGAGCAGTTCCAACCGCGCGCGGAACCAGATGTGCGGCACGCGAATCGCCAAGTGCATGTCGTCCGCCACCAGCGCTGCACCACTGGCGGTGTGCTTGCCCGAGAGCGCCCAGTTGTTGCTGCCCACCATGAATTCCGGGTCGCTGCCGCGCCAGCCCGCAGCCCAGTCCCCCAGTTCATTGGAACCCGCTTTAGCGGAGCGAGCTTGCTCGCTACAGTCGGCAGCAAGCTGCCTCCCACAGGAGGTCATTCCAATGTGGGAGCGAGCTTGCTCGCGACTCCCAGCCGCCCCCAACGCCGCCACCACGGCCTCTTGCGGCACCGGCACGGCGGGCAACGGAGCCCCGAACAGCGGTGCCTGCCATTCACCGGCAGCGGAGTACAGGAATGCTTCCAGCGCCGGCTGCGCGCCACGGATGAATTCGCGCTGACGCTCCACCGAGCCGTCACTGTCCTGCAGCGTGAGGAACATGGCGTGCACGGTGAGCACAGTGTCTTCGGTCCGCCACGGCGCAGGAGTGACGCCCAGCAAGCGGTATTCCCAAGGCGCACCGGCCAGCCCAGCGAGGCCAGCGTTCACACCCGCAGCGTAAGCTTCAAGCAGGGCGCGCTCCGGCGCGGGGGTTTGGGCCACCACGCGCCGCGCCACGGCGCGCAACCCGTGCGGACGCAGCTTGCGGTCGGTATCGAGCAGCTTGGCGCCCAGCAAGGCTGCCAGTTCGCCGGCTGGCGCGCGGCGCTGCAGGTCCATCTGGAAGAAGCGCTCCTGACCGTGCAGGTAACCGAGCGTATAGGCGAGGTCGCGCCGTGAATGGGCCCGCAGGGTAGGCATGCCGTGCGCATCGCGCAGGACTTCGACGGGCGCCTCGACGCCGGCGCCAGCCACTTCGCCTTCCAGCTGTGGAAGCCCGGCACGCAGCGCCAGCCAGACGGTGAGCGCGATGCCGACGATGACCACACCCAACCCGCCTGCCGTCCAACCCAGAACCCTGCGCCACTTGCCGGACGAGGAAGGCTGGACAGCGGCGGGTGCGTTCATCTGCGGACCTCGAGAATTTTCATGGAGTTGGTGCCGCCCGCGACGCCGGACAGCTCGCCCTTGGTGACGATGATGCGGTCACCTTCTTCGGCCAGCCCGAGCTCGAGCAACATGTGGAAGATGCTGGTGTAGAGCAGTTCCGGGTCCGTATGGACCACGTCGAAAGCCACGGGCTGAACGCCACGATACAACGTGACGCGACGCTGCGTCACCTCCTGGCGGGTGAAGGCATAGATGGGGATGTCCGAACGGATGCGGGACATCCACAGCGTGGTGCTGCCGGATTCGGTCAGCGCCACGATGCAGCGCACGGGCATGTGGTTCGCCGCGTACATCACCGAGCGCGCAATCGCCTCGTCCGTGCGCTCGAACTTGTCGTGCTCGTGGCTGGGCTGGCGGAAGTTCGCCACCTGCCACTTTTCCGCGCCGAGGATGATGCTGACCATCTCCTGCACGGTCTTCACCGGATACTTGCCGACCGCGGTTTCGGCAGAGAGCATGACGGCGTCCGTGCCGTCCATGACGGCATTGGCGACGTCCGACACCTCGGCGCGCGTCGGCACCGGGTTGTGGATCATGCTTTCCATCATCTGCGTGGCCGTGATGACCGCGCGGAACTGGCCGAGGGCTTCGGCAATGATGCGCTTCTGCAGGCCCGTGAGCTCCGCATAGCCGACTTCGACGCCGAGGTCACCGCGAGCCACCATCACCGCGTCGCTGGCCGCCACGATTTCCTTGAGGTTCGTGAGAGCCTCGGCGCGTTCGATCTTGGCGACCAGCTTGCCGGTGCCACCCGCGGCCTTGAGCAGGGTGCGCGCTTCGTGCATGTCCAGCGCGTTCTTGGGGAAGGACACGGCCAGATAGTCAACGCCGATCTGCGCCGCCATGCGAATGTCTTCGCGGTCCTTGTCGGTGAGCGCGCCCGCCGACAGACCGCCGCCGCGACGGTTCACGCCCTTGCGGTCGGAAAGCTCGCCGCCGATGACCACCTTGGTGTCGATGCGCGTGCCACGCACCGCCTTCACCTCGAGGACGATCAGGCCGTCATTCAGGAGCAGCACGTCGCCGGCGCGAACGTCGCGGGGGAGGTCGTGGTAGGCCACGCCGACGATCTGGGCAGTGCCCGAGTCCGGGTCGTAGGCGGGGTCGAGGGCGAAGTCCTGCCCTTCATCCAGGAACACCTTGCCGTCGGCAAAGCGCTCGATGCGGATTTTCGGACCGCGGAGGTCGCCGAGGATGGCGACGTAGCGCCCCGCCTGTGCCGCCGCATGGCGCACTCGGCCAACGCGAGCCGCGTGTTCGTCGAGGGAGCCGTGGGAGAAATTGACCCGCACCACGTCGACGCCGGCGGCAATCATGGCCGCGAGGGTGACCGGGTCGTCCGTCGCCGGCCCAAGAGTGGCGACGATTTTGGTGCGTCTCTGCTGTTGCCCAGTCATGGTACTCCCCCGAAGCTTTGTCCAACGCTGTCAGGGGAGTAATTTACCTGCGGGACGGGACTTTATGCAAACGTTTCCCCGGCCGCGCGACGCTGCAGGAGGTCCACGGCCGGCAACACCTTGCCCTCCACGAACTCGAGGAACGCGCCGCCGCCCGTGGAGATGTAGGAGATACCCTCCTCCACCCCGTATTTCTCGATGGCCGCCAGGGTGTCGCCACCGCCGGCCAGCGAAAAAGCCTTCGAACGGGCGATCGCCTGCGCCAACGCCTTCGTGCCTTCGCCGAACTGGTCGAACTCGAACACGCCGACCGGACCGTTCCAGACGATGGTTCCGGCGGTTTCCAGGATCTTGGCCAGGCGTTCGGCTGTATCCGGGCCGATGTCGAGGATGAGGTCGTCGGCCGCCACATCGGCGACCGCCTTCACGTCCGCCTCCGCCTGGGCCGAGAAGGCCTTGGCGACCACCACGTCCGAGGGGATGGGGATTTCGGCGCCGCGGGCCGCGGCATCCGCCGCCAGCTTGCGGGCGATGTCCAGCATCTCGGCCTCGTGGAGGCTCTTGCCCACCGGCAGCCCGGCAGCCGCAAGGAAGGTGTTGGCAATGCCGCCACCGACGATGAGCTTGTCCACCTTGCCGAGCAGGGACTCGAGCACGGTGAGCTTCGTGGATACCTTGGAGCCGGCGACGATGGCGACCAGCGGACGGGCCGGCTTTTCCAGCGCCGTTTCCAACGCCACGAGTTCGTTCACCAACAGCGGGCCGGCGCAGGCGACCGGCGCAAACCGCGCCACGCCATGGGTGCTGGCTTCGGCACGATGGGCAGTGCCGAACGCATCCATGACGAAGACGTCGCACAGCGCTGCCATCTTGCGGGACAGCGCTTCGTTGTCTTTTTTCTCGCCCTTGTTGAAGCGCACGTTCTCGCAGAGCACCGCCTCGCCCGGCGCCACTTCGACGCCGTCGAGCCAGTCGGTGACCAGCGGCACCTTGCGGCCGAGCAACTCGGAGAGCCGCGCAGCCACCGGCGCCAGCGAGAACTCCGCCGCCGGCACGCCCTCTTCAGGGCGCCCGAGGTGGGAGAGGATCATGAGGCGTGCGCCACCCGCGAGCGCCGCACGCAGGGTGGGCAGCGCCGCGCGGATACGCGCGTCGCTGGTGACCACGCCGTCGTGCACCGGGACATTGAGGTCCTCGCGGACCAGCACGCGCTTGCCGCGCAGGTCCAGGTCCGCCATGCGGATGACTTGCTTCATGACTTCGCCCTTACTTCGCGCGCGACCACGCCAGCGTGGTGTCGAGCATGCGGTTCGAGAAACCCCATTCGTTGTCGTACCACGAGCACACCTTCACGAGCGTGCCGTCGATGACCTTCGTGAGCGTGGAGTCGTAGGTGGACGACGCCGGGTTGTGGTTGAAGTCCACCGACACGAGCGGGCCGTCGTTGTAGGCCAGCACACCCTTGAGTGGGCCCGCCGCAGCGGCCTTCACCAGCGCGTTGATCTCTTCCGCCGTGGTGGCACGGGCCGCCACGAAGGAGAGGTCCACCAGCGAAACGTTGATGGTGGGCACGCGGATGGCGAAGCCGTCCAGCTTGCCGTTCAGTTCCGGCAGCACGAGACCGACGGCGGCAGCAGCGCCCGTCTTGGTGGGGATCATGGACATGGTGGCCGAACGGGCACGACGCAGGTCCTCGTGGTAGACGTCCGTGAGCACCTGGTCGTTCGTGTAGGCATGCACGGTGGTCATGATGCCGTGCACCAGACCGATGTTGTCGTGCAGCACCTTGGCCAGCGGGGCCAGGCAGTTCGTGGTGCAGGAAGCATTCGAGATGACGGTCATGTCGCTGCGGAGCACGTCGTGGTTCACGCCGTA
>JBEGRA010000300.1:0-3831 GCA_041180705.1 Pseudomonadota bacterium
CTCTACGACGACGAGGTCGGCAACGGCGCCATTCGCGCCTTGCACGATGCCGCACGTGCCGATGACGGTCGCCCGTTCTTCATGGTTGCCAGCTTCACGCACCCGCATGACCCGTATGTCACGCGGCGCAAGTACTGGGACCTCTACGAAGGTGTCGACATTCCGCTGCCGCGCGTAGGCCTCGCGGAGGAACCGCACCCGCACACGCGGCGACTGATGCATGTCAGCGACATGGCAAATGCCACCATCACGGACGACGACGTTCGCCGCGCCCGCCGCGCCTATTACGGCAACATCTCGTACGTCGATGAATGGACAGGCCGTTTGCTCGCCACGCTGGATGCGCTGCAGTTGCGCAACGATACGGTCGTGATGCTCGTCGCCGACCATGGCGACCTGCTGGGCGAGCATGGGCTTTGGTACAAGATGAGCTTCTACGAGGATGCCGTGCGCATTCCCTTGGTGGTACATGCACCGGCCCGCTTTGCCGCCGGCCGCGTGGCAGCCCCCGTGTCGCTGGTCGATGTGCTGCCGACGCTGGCAGAAATCGCCGGGGCACCCGCTCCCGTCCAGCCACTGGCCGGGCAGAGCCTCGTTCCCTTGCTGGAAGGCGCAGCAACGCAGCCGAACCAGCAGACCGACACGCGTACCGTGGCGGGTGAATACATGGCCGAAGGCTCCATCGCACCGGTCGTCATGCTGCGACGGGGCGAATGGAAGTTCATCCATTCGCCATGCGATCCGGACCAACTCTTCCATCTTGGCGCGGACCCGGATGAAGTGCAGGACCTCGCGCGCAATCCGGCGCATGCGGCAACGCTTGCCGAGTTCCGCGCCGAGGTGGCGGCACGCTGGGACCTCGATGCCGTCACGCAGCGAGTGCTCGCCAGCCAGCGCGAACGGCACTTCATCACCGCCGCGCTGCGCAACGGCAAGTTCACACCCTGGGAATTCACGCCCCCGCGTGATGGTGCGCAGGAATACATGCGCAACCATCTGGACCTGAACGACGTGGAACGCCTGGCACGGTGGCCGCGATAGCGCCGCCGGAACCCGGCTTTCTCCGCACGAAGGGCGCCATCTCGGCGCCCTTTTTTCGTTTGGTGAGGTACCGGACAGTGTCGCTGCGCGCACGGAATTCCGCGCATGCGTCCGTCTATTCATGAAAGCGAGTGGTAACGCACGGCTGCCGGAGACCGGTGGTGACGTTTGCAGCGACCCCGAGTTCTTGTTGCAGTGCGTACATACCCCTATTCGTTTTTTTCACTTTTTCCACCTTCACAATATGCGAGAAAAATACGTAAACAAATCATCAATCAGTGGCGGTAAATAAAACCGCCACCAACTCAAGGACGGGTACCCAGATGATGCACTCACTCCCCAACACGACAGCCGAACCGCGCCGCAACGCCTTGCTGGCCGCACTCCCCGCCACCGATCTGCCCCGCTGGAGCCAGCATCTGGAGCCGGTGGAATTGCGCGCCGGGCAGGTGCTGTTCGATGCCGGAACACGCGTCACGCACCTCTATTTCCCCATCACCTCGATCATCGCACTGCTGAACGTCATGGAAGACGGCGGTTCGGCGGAATCCTCCATCGTCGGCCGCGAGGGCTTGGCCGGCGTGTCGCTGTTCATGGGCGGCGAGAGCAGCACGGATTCCACCGTCGTGCTTTGCAGTGGTTCGGCGCTGCGCATTCGCGCGCCGTTCATGATGGCGGAGTTCAACCGCGGCGGCCCCGTGCTCCACCTGTTCCTGCGCTACACGCAGGCGCTCATCACCCAGATGTCGCAGACCGTGGTTTGCAACAGGCATCACTCGGTGGAGCAGCAACTTTGCCGGTGGCTGTTGACCTTGCTGGACCGCAGCAGCGGCAGTGAAATCCTGATGACCCACGAAACCATCGCCAACATGCTGGGTGTTCGGCGCGAGGGCATCACGGAAGCGGCCTGCCGCCTTGCGCAACTGGGCTACATCAGTTACCGCCGCGGCCACATCACCGTGGTAAACCGTGCAGGCCTCGAGCGCCGCTCCTGCGAGTGCTACGGGGTAGTGAAGAAGGAATACCAGCGGTTGCTGCCCATGGCCACGCAACCGCCCCGTCCGCTGCTGTCCGCGGTGTCGTAAGGAGTACTTCCCATGGATCGGGATACACAGACGCCACGGCGCCATCTTCTGCCCACCGGCATTGCCGGTTTGGACACCGTTCTCGGAGGCGGTTTCCTCGAGACCTCGTTGAATCTGATTGCCGGCAGGCCGGGCACCGGCAAGACCACGCTTGCCCACCAACTCATGTTCGCTCTGGCGCGCCCGAGCCGGACAGCCCTGTACCTGACCGCGCTCGGCGAGCCACCCGCCAAAATGCTGCGTCACCAGGAGCAGTACGGTTTCTTCCGCCCGGAAGAACTGCATCGGAGTATCCACTTCCTCAACCTCGCACAGGTGGGAGGCAGCAGCGACACCGAATTGATCCTGCAGAAAATCCAGGCGGCAGTGGAGGAACACAAACCTTCATTCGTGTTCATCGACTCATTCCGTTCCCTATTCTCGGCCCTGCAACGGGCGCCGTCCACCAGCGCAGGCCTGCCCGCTTTTCTCCACCAGATGGCCTTGCTGATGCGCGGCTGGCAGGCCACCACCTTTCTGGTTGCCGAGTATCTGGACAGCGACCGGGAAGAGCCCTTGTTCACGGTGGCGGACGGCATTCTTTGGCTGCACAACCAGCCGGAGGGCAACGACGGCTGCCGCAAACTCGAAGTGGTGAAAATGCGCGGGCAGGATGCCCTGTCGGGTCTGCACACGTTTCGTATCGGCGAGCAGGGACTGCAGGTCTTCGCCCCTTGGGTGAACCCTTTGGTGCGGCGGGTGCCACCCACGGGTCGCGCCAGCCTCGGCATTCCCGGGCTGGATGGAATGCTGGGTGGCGGCATACCGCGTGGCACTTCGTTTCTGGTCGCAGGGCCGTCCGGTTCAGGCAAGACCACGGTAGCCGACGCGTTTCTGGTGACCGGCGCGACCACGGGCGAGAACGGTGTCATTGCCGTGTTCGAACAGCGCCCACCGCGCCTGCGCAGCACGGCGCTGGAAAAACTCATCCATGCCGGCCGTGTTTCGGTGGTGGAACCGGGCTCGACCTGCCTCGAGGTCGACGAGATCGCCCAACTCATCGTGCAGGAAGTCGAACGCATGAACGCCACGCGCGTCATCATCGATTCGCTGTCGGGGCTTGAGATGCTGCTGTCGGCCAGTGGCCGTGCCCGGTTCCGCCCATCGTTGGCGCGCCTGCTCGAGGCCATGGCATCGCTCGGCGTCACGGTGTTGATGACCGCGGAAATAGAGGACCGCCACAGCTTCCTGCCGCTCAGTCCGGAGCGCACAGCCTTTCTGGCCGATGGCATCCTGCTGCAACGCTACGTGGAGGTGGGAAGCCGTCTGCTGCGCCTGCTCGTGGTGGCCAAGCTACGGGGAAGTTGGCATTCGAACGAACTGCGGCAGTACCACATCGACGACAACGGACTGCAGTTGGAAGAAACGCTGGGCAGCTACGAAGGCCTGCTGGGGGGGCACCCAGCGCAACGCCCCCCGGCGCTGGCAGCCGTGGGACGCCCCTGAAGTTTTCCCGACCGTAGCCATACGGTCGGGATGAGCCAAACTAGACGACCACTTCCACCAAGCTCGGCCCGGTGGCGGCGAAAGCCGCCACTAGGGCCGCGTCGAGTTCCTGCACGCGCGTGACCCGCTGTGCCGGCACGCCGAAACCGGCCGCCAGTTGCACGAAATCCAGCGCCGGCAAGGCGATGCCTTCGGCTGCGGGCAAACCGAAGTGGTTCGC
>JBEGRA010000301.1:0-4868 GCA_041180705.1 Pseudomonadota bacterium
CAACCCTCGAGACGCAGCCCCAAGGCTTCGTGTTCCAGATGCAGGGAATGGGCGATGAAGTCGTCGTCCAGCACGGTGGCCACGCGCCGCGCTTCGGCTTCACGGGTAGTGGCTGCTCCCACCGCGAGAACTCGACGTCCGTTATGGGTGAGCGTGATGGCTACTTCCGGCCGCGCCAGCGCCAACCGCTCCACCATGCCGTAGAGATGCTGGAATTCCGTGGCCTCGCTGCGCATGAACTTGCGCCGCGCCGGCACTTGATGGAAGAGATCCCGAACCTCGATGGTGGTTCCAACAGGGTGCGGTGCCGGCGCAGCCGGCTGAACTTCGCCCGCCTCCACCACGACGCGCCAACCATGCGCGTCGCCGGCGGTACGCGAGGTAATCTGGAACCGCGACACGGAGGCAATGGAAGGCAGCGCCTCGCCGCGAAAGCCCAGCGAACGGATGGCCGCCAGGTCGTCGAGCGTGGACAGTTTCGAAGTGGCGTGGCGCGACAGCGCGAGAGGCAACTCCGCTACCGGGATGCCGCAGCCGTCGTCGCGGATGCGGATGAGCGCCAAACCGCCGCGTTCCACGTCCACCTCGATGGCCCGGGCACCGGCATCGAGACTGTTCTCGATCAGCTCCTTGGCAACGGACGCTGGACGCTCGACCACCTCGCCGGCGGCGATCTGGTCAACCAGGGTAGAGGGCAGGACACGAATCGGCATCCCCCATTGTAGTGGGGGAAGGCGTTGTCAGGGGCCGGCAGCGAGGATGCGGGCGGCGTCACGACGCTTGGCCGCCAATTGGGCGACACGGGTGCCAGGCGGGGGGTTGTTGTAGAAGTAGGCGCGGACGCCGTTCTGAATGGCCTCGGCCAGCCGCTGCTGATGTTCCGGATCCGACAGGCGCTCTTCTTCGGCCGGGTGGCTGATGAACGCGGTTTCGACCAGCATCGATGGGATGTCCGGGGACTTCAGCACCATGAAGCCCGCAGACTGCACTTCCCGCTTGTGGACGTTGCCGATGCGATCGAGTTCGCTCAATACCAGCCGTGCGGCGCGGTCGCTGGAAGTGATGGTGTCGCCCTGGGACAGGTCCATTAGCACCGAAGCGACGGTCGGGTCCACCTTGTCGAGTTGCACACCGCCCGCTAGGTCGGCGGCATTTTCACGGTCTGCCAGCCAGCGGGCTGCCTCGCTGCTGGCACCGCGCGTGGACAGGATGTAGACGGAGGAACCAGCCGCCGCGCGGTTGTAGGCGGCATCGGCATGGATGGAAACGAACAAATCCGCTCCCGCCGTGCGAGCCCTCACCATGCGCTGGCGCAGTTCCACGAAGTAATCGCCGTCGCGCACCAGATAGGCACGCATACCCGGTTCGCGCCCCAACGCCGCCGCCAAACGCCGGGCTACCGCCAGAGTCACGTCCTTCTCCTGGGTGCCGTTCAAGCCGTGGGCGCCCGGGTCCTTGCCGCCATGGCCCGCATCCACCGCGATGACGAGATCGCGCCCGGCGCGCGGTTCACGCGCGCGCGCCACCGCCGGGGAAGCGGGTTCGGCGCGGACTGGCGGGGGGGCGCCTGCAGGTGGCGGCGTAATGGGCACTGGCACCACGACGGCAACCGCCTTCGGCGCCACGACGGCAGCACTGGCCGGTGCCGGCACTGGAACCGCAGTAAGGCTGGCACGGGCGTCTGGCTTCGCCGCCGCGGCTTCGCCGAGTTCCACCTCCAAACGAGCGGGCTGCCCTTTCGACGCCGGCACGAGCCGGGTTCGATAGGCGGTCGCCGACGCGAGGTCCACCACCACGCGCAGCCCGGTACCGCGATTGGCGACGCGAACACCAGCGACGGGACCTGCGGTGCCCGCAGTAGCCGCCGGCAACTCCAGTTGGGGTGCCGCAGCCGCGGCCGCCAGGTCCACCACCAGACGGGGAGGATTGTCGAGTGCGAAAGCCTTGTGGTCCGTGCCTGCCGACAAGGTCAGGACGACACTGGCGGGGGAACGTTCGGTCGCTGCCTGCACCGCCACGGCTTGCACCACCGGACCGGCGGCCGAGGCATGCGGAGCGAACCACAGGCAGGCACAACCAAGGGCAGCGGCGAAAGCTTGCCGCCACTCGCTCGAAGCCAAACGCCGCCCTGCAATCCTGCCCATGCGCGCGACTTTACCCATCGAAATCATAAATATCAAGAAAATGATGGGGTTATGGCTGTCTCTTGCCGTTTACTTTCCAAAGCGTCGACAATGCTCTGGCCAATATCGGTTAATGCCCGAAGCTCGGCGAATCGCCCCGAGCCGGATGCTGCAAGCTGGATGGTCAGGTCCGCCGTGGCGGCCACTGCCGGCACGCGCGTCGGCCATTCGACGAGGACCAGAGCCGCCTCCCGGAGGCCGCGGAAATCCAGCGCCTCCACCTCGTCGGCATCCGCCAGACGATACCAATCCAGATGGTGAACCTCGCCGGCGGGCGTCTGATAGGACTCCACCAGCGTATACGTGGGACTGCGCACGGCACCGCCGACGCCCAAAGCGCGCAGCAAGGCGCGGGCGAGCGTCGTCTTCCCGGCGCCCAAATCCCCGTCGAGCGTGATGAACAGCGGTCCCGTCGCCAACGGCAGCAGGGATGCCAGCATCGCCCCCAAGCTCTGGGTTGCCGCTTCATCCGGCAACGCGAAAGACAGCGCGTTGCTCATGCCATTCCACCCCGCCCGTTCAAGACCTCGCGCAGGCAAGGGAAGAGATCGGAAGCCAACAAACCCCGTTGGCCGCCCCGCGCGGCCGCGAGATCTCCGGCGGCGGCATGGGCCACTACGGCAAGTGCTGCCAACCGAAGCCACGACATTTCTCGCACGGTGGAGGGCTCCCAAGCCGGGTCGCAAACCTGCTGTGCCGCCAGAGCGCCGCAGACGCCCGCCAGCACGTCGCCCATGCCCGCCGTTCCCATCCCCGGGTTACCCAGTTCGCAGGCCACGGGGGTTTGGCAACCCGGCGACAGCGTCAGCGTGACCGCGCCTTTCAAGATCACCGTCGCGCCGAAGCGCTCAACCAAATTGCGAAGGGCCCCCACGCGGTCGGCTTGTACCGCTGCCACGGTAGTCCCCAGCAGCGTGGCAGCCTCGCCGGGGTGCGGTGTCAGGACGACACTTGCGGACAAACGCCGAGGCGCCGCCGCCAGCAGCACCAAGGCATCGGCGTCGAGCACCAAAGGGCGCCCTCGCGCATTCGCCAGCACTGCCGCCAGCACGGTATCGCCCCAGCCATGGCGCCCCAGACCGGGCCCGCAAACAATGGCGTTCGCACCAGCCAATTGCCGCGCCATCTCGTCTCCCTCGCCGGTAGCCCGTGCCATCAATTCCGGGCAACCGACCACCACCGCCGCGGCATGCTCGGCCCGCGTCAGTACCGTCACCCTTCCGGCGCCACTGCGCAGGGCCGCCTCACCCGCCAGTCGGACGGCGCCCGGCATGCCATGGTCGCCGCCGACCACCACGACATGACCATGACGCCCCTTGTGGGAATCGCGAGCGCGCTTGGGCAAGCGACCGAGGACTTCGCGCGGCAATTGCCACAGCAAGGGAACTGCATCCCGCGGAAATGCCGCCGGTGGAATCTCCAGTGAATGGAGACGAACATGACCGGCTTGGGCCGGGTTCAAGAACAGACATGCCTTCCACCCGACGAAGGTACTGGTGAAGTCTGCGCGCACGGCCCTGCCAAGCACCACGCCTGTGTCCGCCTCAAGACCCGAAGGCAGATCCAGCGCCAACACCGGCCTGCCGGAAGCATTGATCGCATCGACCGCTACTGCCCACTCGCCCGTGATGGCGCGCGAAAGCCCAATGCCGAACAGCGCATCCACCACGACCTCGGCACTAGCCAATGCCGCGGAAAGCGCCGCGCCCGGCAGGCAAGTCCCGCCCGCTTTGCACCACCCCAAGCAAGCGGCCTGCGCGTCGCCCGTCAGGGCCTCTGCGGGCGTGAGCGCCACGACCTGCGGCTGCAGCCCGGCTCGCAGGGCCTGCGTGGCCAAGTCATAGCCGTCACCACCGTTGTTGCCCGAGCCACAAACCACGAGCAGCCGCCGGGCCTGCGGCCAAAGCGAGCGCAAATCTTCCAGCGCTGCAGCTGCGGCAGCGCGCATGAGGCCACTCCCCGGCACGCCGTGGTCTCGTTGCGCGGCAAGGTCCGCGGCACGCACCATGGCTGCGGTGTAGACGGGAACGAAAGGCGCTGACGATTCCATGGTGGCAGTATAGGTCCCGCGTCGCCGCGAAGCAGTGGCGCAAACCGCATTCCGCCCGAACCTGCACCGCACCACTCGCCAGACCCCGCCGTGACTACCGAAGCCACTCCTCCCGCTGACTCATCCGCCGGTCAACCCGCGACCGAAGGCGCGCCCGCCAGCGTCATCGCGCTCGACGAAGCGCAGTTGGCAGCTCTGGCGTTGGAAGTGAAAGCCATCGCGAAACGGCTCGGCTTCACGGACGCAGGGATTGCCGGCGTGGACTTGCCGGAAGACGAGGCACGGCTGCTGGCCTGGCTGCAAGCCGGCCTGCACGGCTCGCTGCACTACATGGAACGCTTCGGCGCGCAACGCGCGCGTCCAGCGGAACTGAAGCCCGGGACGCTTCGGGTCATCAGCGTGCGACTCGACTACTACCCTTCCACTGCAGCCGACCCCGGCGAAGTACTTTCGGACCCCGCGCTCGGCTACGTGTCGCGGTATGCGCTCGGGCGCGATTACCACCGCCTCATGCGCAACCGACTGCAGGACCTCGCGGATGCCCTCACCGCCCATCTGGGACCCTTCGGACATCGGGTCTTCGTGGACTCCGGTCCAGTCATGGAAAAACCGCTGGCCAGAAACGCCGGACTCGG
>JBEGRA010000302.1:0-7001 GCA_041180705.1 Pseudomonadota bacterium
AGGTGCGGGTGCTGGGGCGCGATGGCCGGGAACTGCTGAGCGCGCGCGCCGGCCGCGTGGGCGTCGATTGGTTCCGCATGGCGCGTACGTTCCGCGCGGCGGCGCGGGTGATCTTGGATGGCCCGGCGCTCGAGATCGAGTGGACGGACCAGGGGCTGCGTGTGGTGGGGCAGTCCTCCGGCGGTGGGGGCAGTGCGGACCTCGCCCTCGACAGCCTGCCCACGGGTCGAATTCGCATCACGAACGCCCGTGTGTCGGTCACCGACCTGCGCACTGCTGCCGGAGCGGCCGGACGTCACATGATGTTCGACGACGTGGACATCGACTTGGTTCGCGACAGCGGCGAGATGAGTTTGGGCTTCGGCGTGCACTTGCCGGAGCGGCTGGGACGTCGTCTGGACCTGCGGTTGGAATTGGCCGGACCCTTGCAGGCGGCGGCGCAGCTCGAGTGGCAACTGCGTTTGCGCGCGCGTGCCTTGGAGTTGGCCGGTTGGCGCGAGTGGTTGCCTTCCCTTCCGGGTGACCTGCAGTTGCCTCGGGCCGGTGCGGTGACGCTCGTGTTGGACGCCAGCGGGCGAGGGTCGGTACCCAACCACGCGGATTGGCATTTCGAGGCGCTCGGGCTGGTCACGCCGTCGCCGCTGCCTGCCACGGCGGCTGAGTTCGTTGCTGCCAACCAGCCTTTGCCGGCGGAGTCTTGCGGTTGGGGGCCGCCGGATGCCACGGCCGTGGTGAATACGCCTGTCATGACGGCGGCCTACCAAAACAGCGTGACGCTCCTGGGCCTCGATCGCCAGCCGGCGCTGGTGCAGTACTCGCGGCTCGCGGTGGCGGGCCAGCTGGAACGCAACGGCGCCACCACTCGGGTGGCGCTGCACGATCTGGACGCCGTGACAGGCGGCTTGCAGTGGCGGGGCGGACGGCTCGCACTCGAGTGGACACGCGACGCCACGGGCCTGGCCGAAGTCCAGATTCGGAGCGACGAGTTTCGCCCGGCACCGCTGCTGCCTTTGGCCGGGCTGCTGCCGAGCGCGAAGTGGCGGCAGACGGCGGCGAACCTTTCGCCCCGCGGGTCGTTGGCTGGCGTGGATTTGCGTTTCCGTCGGGCGGAGCACTGGCGCCCGGAGGGGCGCGCGGAGTTGCGACAGTTCGGCACGGGCCCGGTTGGTCGCGCCCCCGGCATCATCGGTCTGGATGGCACGCTGAAGGCAACGCCTGCTGGCGGCGAAGTGCAACTGTCCGCACCGCAATTCACCTTGCTGCTGCCGCAGTTCCTGCGCTTGCCGGAGAGCGGTTTGCTCAAGGCCGGCCGGCTTGGTTGGCGCTATGGCGCCGATGGGCTGCGTCTGCGCGCCGACGACTTTGCCGTGCAGCGCCCCGATGGCCGTGGCGAAGCGATGGCGCGGCTGTGGCTGCCGGCAGACGGGTCTTCGCCGGTGCTGGCCTTGCATGTCGACCTCCACGACGTCGACATGCGCTCCACCACGCGCTTCCTCGCCGCAACGCATCTGCCGGCACCGACTTTGGCATGGCTGGATGGCGCGTTCGTGGCCGGGCAGGTGCCTGCCGGAACCATCGACTACGCCGGTCGTACCCGGTGCTTTCCGTTCCGCTACGGCGGCGGCGATTTTCGCGTGCAGGTGCGCACGGCCGGCGCCAGGCTTCACTACGCTGCTGGTTGGGCGGATCTGGAAAATCTGGCGGCCGATGTCGATTTGCGAAACCTCGGGTTCGAAGCCCGCTTGCACGTCGGCACGGTAGGCGGGTTGGCGCTGGACGGTGGCAGTGGCGGAATCAGCGATTTCCGCGAGGGCCGGTTGGTGGTCAATGGCATCGCGAGAGGCGACCTCGGGAGCGCCTTGCGTCTGGTGCAATCCTCTCCCGTGGCGCCTGCCTTGGGCGCGCTCTTCAACGGCCTCTCCGGGCAGGGGAATGCGCAATACGATGTACGGCTCACGCTGCCACTGCACGACCTGAGTCGGCGCGATATCGACGTCAGAACGCGATTGCAGAGTGCGGCGGTTCGCTTTGCCGGCCTCGACGAGGTGGCTACGCAAGTGCAAGGCGAACTTCGCGTCCACAACGACGCACTGGAGACCCGCGGTATCGCTGCGCAGTGGTTGGGTGGGCCGGTGCGCTTCGCGGCCGCCCGCAGTGGCGTGCAGGGGGCCGTCAATCAGTTGGAGGCCACTGGGCGTGCGCAGGGCGAGCGCGTAGCGGCGGCCCTGCGCCTCCCGCAGGCAGCGCTCTCGGGTGCTTTCGATTGGCAATTCATCGGGCGCGTGCCGCTGGACGGCAAGCCTGCCCGCCTGTCGCGCGCCACGTTCCGCGCGGAAACGGATTTCACCGGTGCAGCCGTCAACTTGCCGGCGCCGCTGGACAAGCCGGCGGCCGAGGCGCGACGGCTGCGGGCGGAGTTGTCCATCACGGAGGAACCGGGCGCGGTAGCCCGTCCAGGGGGGGCGGTGCCGCCTGCGGATACCCGCCTCGTGACGCGGTTGCAGTGGGGCAACGACAGTGCCGCCATGGAATGGCTGCATCGGAGCTCCTGGCGTTTCACGCGCGGTACCGTCCGCCTTGGCGGCGGTGAGGCCGCCCTGAAAGACGCCTCGCGCTTGTGGATCGAGGGCCACGCGCCTGTGCTCGACGCTTCCGGATGGATTCGACTGCGACTGCCTGAGAGCAGCAGTGCGGGTGCCAAACCGTTGCGCATCGAAGAGTTGCTGCGTGGCGCTGACGTGACGGCTGACCGGTTGCTGTTCCTCGGCTACGGTTTTCCCGCCAGCAGCGTGCAGTTGTCCGGAGCCGAGGACAGTTGGCGCGTGGACGTCGCCGGTCCGGCCATCAGCGGCCGTGTATTGGTGCCGTTCGACCTGCGTGCCGGACGGTTGCAATTGGACTTGGACCGACTCGTGGCCAATGACGCGCGTGGTGCTGATGCGGGAGTGGAAGCGGACCCGCGTGAACTGCCGGCGATGCGGGTGGCGGTCCGTTCGTTCGAATTCGAGCATCGCCAGTTGGGTCAACTGAACGCCGACCTGCTGCGGACGCCCGATGGACTCCGGTTGGCGAGAGCCGAAGTGAAGGCCCCTTCGTTCACGGCTCTCGGCTCGGGCAGTTGGTCTCTGGTCGAGCGGGGTGGGCGCCGGGACAGCGAATGTCGGGTGCAGTTGCAGGTCGAGAGCAGTGACGTGGCGAAGACGCTCACGGCCCTGGCGCTCGCGCCAGCCATCGCGGCGCGACATGGCACGGCCGCCATCGACGTGCATTGGCCTGGCGGCCCCGACGCGCAATTCCTTGGACGTCTGAGTGGGCGCATTGCCGTGAAGGCAGAAGACGGGCAGGTGCTGGGGGTGGAGCCTGGTGCCGGTGGCCGCGCTCTCGGCTTGATGAGTCTCGGTGCCTTGCAGCGCCGGTTGACCCTGGATTTCACCGACTTGACCGGCAAGGGGCTGGCTTTCGATCGCGTTGCCGGAGATTTCGAGTTGCGCGTGGGCGACGCCTACACGAAGAATCTGGTTCTGAAGGGGCCTGCAGCGGAAGTGGGCATCGTGGGGCGCACTGGTCTTCGTGATCGCGACTACGACCAAACGGTAAAGGTCACCGGCAATATCGGTGGCCCCATCGTGGCTGCCGGGACGCTCGCGGGCGGTCCCGCACTGGGTGCTGCGCTTTTGGTGTTCTCGAAGGTCTTCAAGGAGCCGTTGGGCGGTATCTCGCGCGGCTACTACCGCATTACCGGTAGCTGGGATTCCCCGGTGGTGCAACGTATCGGGGCTGGCGAGGCTGAATCGCGCGAGGCGGGTCCGCCCGCGGAAGGAGAGGCGAAGTGAGTGCCGTGGCGGCGGTGGTACAGATGACGTCGGGTGATGACGTGGCGGCGAACCTGCGAGTAGCCGGCCAATGGTTGGCCGAGGCTAAAGCGGGCGGTGCCGCGCTCGCGGTGCTGCCCGAGAACTTCGCGCTCATGCCGCGCAACGATGCGGCGCGACGCGCGGCGGCCGAGCCGGACGGTCACGGCCCCATTCAGGACTTTCTGGCCGAGACCGCGGCACGCCTGGGCTTGTGGATTGTGGGCGGCACGCTTCCCGTCAGCGTGCCGGGCGATCCCCGTCCCGCTGCGTGTTGTCCGGTTTACGACGCCGCAGGTCGGCGCGTCGCACGGTACGACAAGATCCACTTGTTCGATGTCGACTTGCCCGGGCGTGATGAGCGCTATCGCGAGTCCGACCATATCGTGCCGGGAAGCCGAGTGGTGGTGGTCGACAGCCCGTTGGGGCGGCTCGGGCTGAGCGTCTGCTATGACATGCGTTTCCCGGAACTGTACCGCGACATGGTCGCAGCCGGTGCCGAAGTGTTCACCGTGCCGGCCGCTTTCACGGCACCCACGGGTCGTGCCCATTGGGAAGTGCTGCTGCGCGCGCGCGCCATCGAGAACCTCTGCTTCGTTCTCGCCCCTGCGCAGGGTGGCATCCACCCGAACGGTCGCGAGACCTACGGCGACAGCCTCATCGTGGATCCGTGGGGACGCGTGCTCTCGCGCCGCCCGCGTGGTGAAGGCGTGGCGCTGGCCGCGCTCGACCGCGAGGCCCAGCAGGCCACGCGTGTATCCTTTCCTTGTTTGCAGAACCGTGTCCTGTCGAGGTCGTCATCTTGCTGAAGTTAGCCGAAACCCGTTTGCTCGAGCCCGCCGGCTTGGTCTTTGCCGACCTCGAAGAAGCCCTCGGGCTGGTCGCTTCTGCGGGCGTGGACGACGCCGATCTGTATTTCCAATCGGGCCGCTCGGAGAGCTGGTCCCTGGAGGACGGCACCGTGAAGGAGGGCGCCCACAGCATCGAGCAGGGCGTTGGCGTGCGTGCCCTCACCGGCGAGAAGACCGGCTTCGCCTATTCGGATGAACTCTCCCGTGAGGCCTTGCTGGAGGCTGCTCGCGCTGCCCGGGCCATTGCGCGCCAAGGGGGCGAAGGCGCACCGCGCCAAGCCTTCCAGGCGCGCGAAGGGCGCCAACTCTACCTTGCTGACGATCCCATCGCCTCCCGCTCCGACCCGGAGAAGGTGGCTTATCTGGAACATCTCGACCGCTACACACGCGCCCGCGACCCGCGCGTTCGTCAGGTCATGGCGAGCATTGTCGGTTCCCATGAAGTCGTGTTGGTGGCCGCATTGGACGGGACTTTGGCTGCGGACGTGCGCCCTCTCGTGCGTTTGAACGTGTCGGTCATCGTCGAGCAGGGTGGCCGGCGCGAGCAGGGCTACCAGGGCACCGGCGGCCGCTACGGTCTCGACGAGTTGCTCACGCTCGAACGCGGTGAAGCGCTGGCCCGCGAGGCGGTGCGGCAGGCACTGGTGAACCTGGAAGCGGTGGCGGCGCCGGCCGGTACCATGCCGGTAGTGCTTGCGGCCGGTTGGCCGGGCATCCTCCTGCACGAAGCCATCGGGCATGGTCTCGAGGGTGATTTCAATCGCAAGGGCACGTCGGCTTTCGCCGGACGAGTGGGCGAGAAGGTGGCCAGTCCGCTCTGCACCGTGGTCGACGATGGCACGCTGGACCGTCGGCGTGGCTCCTTGAACATCGATGACGAAGGCACGCCGACCCAATGCACCACGCTCATCGAAGGGGGTGTGCTGCGCGGCTATCTGCAGGACAAGCAGAACGCTCGTCTGATGGGGGTGCCCCCGACAGGCAACGGAAGGCGCGAATCTTTCGCGAACCCGACCCTGCCGCGCATGACCAACACGTACATGCAGCCCGGGCCGCATGACCCGGCTGAAATCCTCGAATCGGTGCGCGACGGTCTCTACGCCGTGAACTTCGGCGGCGGTCAGGTGGACATCACCTCCGGCAAGTTCGTGTTCTCGGCCAGCGAGGCCTATCTCATCGAAGGCGGCCGCGTGACGCGGCCCGTGAAGGGCGCCACGCTCATTGGCAATGGCCCGGACGTGCTGACACGTGTGTCGATGGTCGGGCGCGACCTGCAGCTGGATGCCGGCGTGGGCACTTGCGGCAAGGAAGGCCAGAGCGTGCCGGTGGGCGTGGGCCAGCCCACCTTGCGTATCGATTCCCTGACCGTGGGCGGCACGGGCGGCTGAGGCCGGCCTGCCCTCAGTTTCCCGCTGGCGCCGCCGGCACTGCCAACCAGGCGGCGATGGTGGCGAGGTCCGCATCCGAGACTTCGCCGCGACTGATGCGGGGCATGTTGCCGAGGCCCGCACGGGCTGCTGCCGTCACGAATTCCACGGTCAGGTCCGTGCGCTTTTCCAGCGGCGCCGTGGCGGCGTCGCGGCGGCGCGTCAGCAGCACCGTGCCCATGCCCATGACGCGATGGCACATCGCGCATTTTTCCGTGAACAGGGCGGCGCCGCGTTCGGTGGGCAGCCCCGCGGCCGAAGCCTCCATGGCGAAGCCAGCGAAGAGCAGGCAGAGCGCAGTGGAGGATGCGGTAGCGAGCCGTCGCATCGTGCGTGCCGGCCGGCCGATGTTGGCGGAATGGTGAAGCATCACTTCTTCTCTCCTCTTGCCGGGCGCAGGTTCGCCGGCCAGATGCCGCTCTTGCCGGGGGACAGGATGCCGCGCGGGTCCAGCGCGTCCTTGACGCGTTCGTTCAAGCGTCGCAAGGCGTGGCCGTTGTAGTCGTAGCTGTCAGCGACGAGGTCCATGTATTCGATGTGGGTACGGTATTCACCGTAGCGCTGCGCCGAGGCGTCTTTCACCAGCGCACGGAAGAAGCGGTCGACGCGCGACATCATCTCCGGGTCGTCCTTGTTGTAGAGCACCTGATTCACGTTGGTGAGGTGGCGTTCGCCCATCGCGAAACTGGCGTGGTAGTCCATGCCGTATTCGGCATAGAGTTTCGCGGTGCGGTGGAACTGGTCGAGCGCTAGGTCGCCGCGGGGCGGCAACACCGGCGAATAGCCCACGTGGCCGCCGCGCCCGCCATGCCAGTTCGCGTTGGCCAGCGGGAAGCTGATGGGCGCGCCTGCCCAGGCGTTCTGCTGCGGCG
>JBEGRA010000303.1:0-4792 GCA_041180705.1 Pseudomonadota bacterium
TACGAACCACAGCGCCAGCGTGAACAGCAGGAAGAACGTGACCGCGCTGTTGTGAACCCCGAGCAGCAGGCGGGGCAGTTCGACGTGGTCCTCGGCAGCCTTGCGCGGCGCGGCACGCCACGCCATCACGGCACCCACACCCAGCAAGAGGCCCACGGCCACCAACGGCCATTGCAGCGGCGCGGCGATGGCGGCGAACGCCGGATTTTTCCCCAGCGCCGTGTAAGGCCCCACCAGCGCCACGGCGGCAACGGCGCCGAAGAAGACGGCGGCGAACCGCAGCAGCGCGCGCAGCCATGCGGCCCCTGGCTGCGTGGCCAGCCATGCGCCCAGCAGTGCGAACAGCGCTGGGTAGGCGGGCAGCAGGTACACGCTGCGCTTGGTGGATGCGAGGGTCAGGAAGACGAAGCTGATGCCGAACCACAGCAGCAGCAGGCGCAGGCGGCGGTCCGCCAACTTCTGCCACGCCATGGCCAGCGCGGCGGGCAGCAGGATGCACCACAAGCCAAGGTCGCCGGGGAGATTCAGCAGGTAGAACGCCGGGCTCTTGCCGCCGTGCCCGCGAGCCGTATGACCGAAGCGGTCGAAGTTCTGGGCCCAGAACTCGTGGCCGACGAAGTCCAGCCCCAGGCGATTGACCAACGGCCACCACCAGATGAGCGCCACGCAGAGCGAGACGAGAGCGAGCGGTGCCAGCAGGAACAGGCGGCGCCATTCGCGGAAGGACGCGTGCCACACGGTGAGGATGAGCCCGGGCAATAGCAGGCCCAAGGGGCCCTTCGCGAGAATGGCAATGCCGAAGCAGGCGAAAGCCGCCACCTGGCGCAACAGGCGCGCGAATCCCAAGTGGTCATCAGCGATGGCGTACAGCAGAAAGCCGGCGGCTTGGCTGGCCGCAAAGCCCATGTCGACTTGCAGGTTCGTGGTCTGGAACCAGAACAGCGGGGTGCCGATGATGAGCAGGGCGGTAAAAGTGGCGGCCCGGGTGCCTGCAGTGCGGCGTGCCAAGGCGGCGGTGCACAGCAGGAACACCAGTCCGGCAAGCAGAGGCGTCAGGCGCAGCCAGAGCCCGCTGGGCGCTCCCGCGAGCGTGGACCAGAACAGCCCGCCCCAGTAGGCGAGTGGCGGGTAGTCCAGCCAGGCTTGGCCGTTCTGCGTGGGCACCACCCAGTCGCCACGGGCGAACATCTCGAGGATGGGCAGGGCCACATCCGGTTCGTCCGGGTACCACAGGCTGCGCAGGCCCAAGGCCGGCGCCCAGCACGCCAGCACGGCGGCGGCGAAGATCCACGGGAAGCGCGCCTCACTCGGGGCGCGCATGCCCACTCCAGGTGAGGTCGAGGTTCAGGAAGTAGTTCCACACCGAAGACAACACGATGCCGACCGCCATCGCCACAGGCAGCAGCAAGCCCAGGTGCACCAGGTACCAAGTGATGGACTGGTTGATGAACGCGCCGCAGCCGCTGATGGCGAAGAACGTGAACAGTCCCTTCAGCACATCGCCGGCGCGCACATGGCGGCGTTCGGAGAAGGTCCAGGAGTTGTTGAACAGGTAGTTCGACAGCGCGGCAGTGGCGATGGCCGCCAGCGTCGCCCGCTCGGGGTGCAGCAAGTGCGACCACAGCAGGAACATGCTGGCGTACTGCACGGCCACGCCGCTGATGCCGACCAAGGCATATTTGATGAAGCGCGCGGTCAGCAGGTTGCGCGTGGCGAGTTCCGCCAGCGACAACCCGAAATCGATGATGACGCCGCCCGAGAGCTTGCTGGTGCCGGCGCGCCGCGGCGCGAACACATACGACACTTCCGCGGCTTGCTGGGGCCGGAACAGCACCAGCAGCTCCATCAGGATTTTGTAGCCGCGCGGGTTCAGGCCCGGTGCCACGCGCAGGAACGCTTCCCGGCGGACGGCGAAGAAGCCGCTCATGGGGTCGGAACTGCGCAGGCGCAGCATGAGTTGGCTGACGTAGGTGGCCAACTTGGACATGGCGATGCGTGCTGCCGACCACTCGCCGACACCACCACCTTCACGATAGCGGCTACCTACGGCAATGTCGGCGCCGTCCAGAGCGGCCAGCAGCGCCGGCACGCGCTCGATGTCGTGCTGGAAGTCCGCATCCATGACGAGCAGACGTTCGCCGACGCCAAGGCTGAGCCCGTCGACGATAGCGGAAGACAGGCCGCGACGGTCCAAACGGCGGTAGCAACGGACGCGCGGGTCCGCCGCGCCAAGCTCCTGCGCGTATTCCCAGGTGCGGTCCGGGGAGTCGTCGTCGACGATGACCACTTCCCAGTCCTGGCGTTCGCCGAACACGCGCCGCAAGGCCTCGACCATCTGGCCGACGTTTTCGCGTTCGTTGTAAGTGGGAAGGATGATGGAGGCGTACATACGGCGCGCAACTTGAAGGGTGCAGATGGCCGTATCGAAACGATGCGGTGTGGCACGGATGTTGCCACACCGCCTGCGGCGGGTCTATCAAGCCGCGCGCTGCTCCAGCAGTTCCTGCAGGGCCAGCGGCAGCCAGCGGCGCAGGGCATGGCCGATGGCGGCTTCGTGCTTCTGCCAATACGCGCCGGCGGCGATGACGCCGAGCCCGATCGCCGTGAGCGCGAGCGGGAACAGCATGCTTCCCTGAAACACCGAATAGGCGAGGTGGCCGAGATAGCCGGCGAAACCGAGGCCGCCGAATACCGCGAACACGCGCCGCGACAGGGTGGCCCCGATGGCGATGAGCAGCAGGTTCACGGCGGCATACACGGCTTTGCCCAGTTCGCTGTCGGAGTCGAGGCTGCTCAAGCCACCCCAGAAGGTGAGGACGCCGAACAGATAGAGCCAGAACGCGAAGTCGCGGTCGCGACGGGTGCGCAGGTCCACGACGAAAGCACCGACCACCATCAGGGCACCGAAGACCGTGGACACCACACGGGCGCGCTGGGAAAAGAATTCCGCCTCGTCTCCGCCGAACAGGATGGGCGTGAGGTCCATGCTGATGTACCACAGCGTGACGGCCACCGGCATGACGCTGAACGGCAGACGATAGCGCCACAGCACGGCAGCCCCGGCGGCGAGGGTGGCGGCTTCCATGAACATCCAGCGCCAGTCGATGCGGCGATGGAATTCGCGGTAATTGTCCTGGTCCGTCAGTTCAGGCCAGTAACCCAACAGGTGCTGCGCGCCATAGACGGCCAGTGGCACTACCACCACGGCCAGCGCCGCGGTGAGGCCTGCCGGCAAAGGCAAGCGGCGGTGGTTCAACAGATATTCCGTGAGGCCGAGCGCCACCACGCAGTAGGCGCTGGCGATGGCGAGCAAGCCGCCGCCGCGGAACTGTTCCCAGCCCAGCGTCATGAACAGCGACATGGCGCCGATGGCGATGAGGCCACCGAGGTAGTAGAGGATGTGCGCCGGTTTGAAACTGGGCGTATGGGCGGACTGGTCAGCCAGAAACGCCCACAAGGCGTCGTCCTGCCCGGGGTTCAGGATGCCTTTCCCCACGGCGTCGGTGAGGCTGTTGCGGGAAATCTTCATGGCTACTCCTGCCGCTGCCAGTACTGGTTCCGGTAAAAGAACCCGAGGTAACCGCGAACCTCCAGCACCTTTCCGCCTTCTTTCACTTGCAAGCGGACACGATAAATCTTGCCGGTCTTCGGCTCGAGGATGTCACCGTCCTCCCATACGCCGGGTTCGTCGGTGCTGGGCCGCACGCCCCGCAGGATGGTCAGCCCTTCGATGGGCTGGTCATGCCGTTCGTCCGTGCAGGGCTTGCAGCGCGCGCCTGGCTTCGCCTTGGGGTCCAGCACGCGTTCGACGCGGCCGGTGAGTTGTCGGTTCGCTTCGGTGATGCGTACGAGACCCGTGACAGTGTGGGTCTTGTCGTCCACTGTCTTCCAGAGCCCGACGGGAGAAGTCGCGGCGGCAGCATTGGCCAGTAGAGGAACGAGCAGCAGTGCAGTGCCGGCAGCGGCTTTCAACCAAGGGTTCATGCTCGTGTCCTTGCATTCAGCCAAGCGCCCAGTGCCGCGAAGACGGTGCTGGAGTCGGTTTCGTTGAAGATCTCGTGGTACAGCGGCTCGAAGCACTGCGCCTGAACCACGCCGGGCGGCGCGACAGCGGCGAAGGCGCGGCTGCCTGCCGGGTTCACCAGCCGGTCCTGTCCGGCGTAAAGCAGCAGCGCAGGAACTTGCCACTGCGGGGCCTGCGCGATAACGCGTTCCCCTTCGCTGGCCACGAAGGCCCCCAGCCTTGCACAGATGCGGTCATGGACCAGGCGGTCGTCCAGATAAGCCTGCACGACGCGGGCGTCATGGGAGAGGTAGCGCGGCTGCAGACCGTTGCCGAGCGTCAGCGCTGGCCACAAGGCCGGCAGCCAACCGACCACCGCACGCTGCCACGCGGCCATGTGCACCGCCAACGCCGGCGACGACAGCACCATGGCTTCGGGGGCGATGAGGCCGCGCGCGACGGCAGAAGCCACCACAAGGCCGCCGAGGCTGTGCCCCAGCACCGTGAAGCGATGTCCGGGGGCTTGTTCGGCGCGCACTGCTGCCAGCACTTCGCCGAGGTGTTCCGGCAATTGCAGGTCGCGTTGCAGTCCACCACGCGCACCGCTGGAATGACCGTGCCCGTACTGGTCGTAGGCCTCCACGGCATGGCCCTGCGCGTTCAGCCAGGCGGCAACGTGCGCGTAGCGCCCGACATGCTCGCCGAGCCCGTGGACCAGCAATACCGTGGAAGTAGCCCCGGGCAATCGCCAGCAATAGCGGGCAAGCTGGGCGCCGTCGGTGGTACGCA
>JBEGRA010000304.1:0-2835 GCA_041180705.1 Pseudomonadota bacterium
GCCTGTGGCGGCGCGAAAAATTGCTGGGGTAACACGCTGCTGAAATTCCGCGGAACTTCAGCAGCGCTGCTGCCCGGCTTCAGCCGTGCAGCGCCGCCGCATGGTGGCGCATGTGGCGTTCCATGAACGTGCTGATGAAAAAATAACCGTGGTCGTAGCCTTCGCGCCACTGGAAATCCAGCGGCTGGCCGGCGGCGGCACAAGCGTCGATGAAACGCTGCGACAACAACTGGCCTTCCAGGAATTTGTCCGCCGTGCCCTGGTCCACCAGCACCGTGCCCGCGAAAGGCCGCGCGGCCACCAGACGCGTAGCGTCGTGCTGCGCCCAGGCTTCGCGGTCTTCCCCCAAGTAGCCGGAAAACGCCTTCTGGCCCCAGGGGCAATCCATGGGTGCGACGATGGGAGCAAACGCCGAGACACTGCGGTACAAGCCCGGGTGACGCAAAGCCAAGGTAAGCGCGCCATGCCCGCCCATCGAATGGCCAAAGAGGCTCTGCACGGCTCCGGCAGCATCCTGCTTCACGGGAAAGTGCTTGGCCACCAAAGCCGGCAGCTCCTGCGTCACGTAGGTTTCCATGGCGTAGTGCCGCGACCACGGCTCCTGCGTGGCGTCGAGATAAAAACCGGCGGCCAGACCGAAGTCCCAAGCCGCATCGTCACCGGGCAGACGCTCTCGCGGGCTGGTGTCGGGCGTCACGAGCATGACGCCGAGTTCCGCCGCCAGTTGCTGCGCCCCGGCCTTGATGGTGAAAGTCTCTTCGGTACAGGTCAGGCCCGCCAGCCAATAAAGCACCGGCACCGGCCCCTGCGCCGCCTGCGGCGGCACGTAGACGCCGAAGCGCATCGGGGCGCGGCAAGCCATGGAGGCATGCCGGTAATAACCCTGCGTACCGCCGAAGCAGGCATGGGTGGAAAGCGTCTCGAGCGGTGCAGCGGCGGTCATGGCTTGGCGGATTCCGAAAAAGGGTCAGACAAAAACGCTGACGCGTGTTCAGGGCAGCGTATTGCGCGACACCACCCAATGCGGGTCGCGGCAGAGGCTGCATTCTGCACCACGGAACCACTTCGCCGCCTGCTTGTTGCCCTTCAGCTGGAAATCCAGCCAAGCCACGGCCACGCGCGCGAATTCGCCGCCATTCGGTTCGCGGTAAGTACCGCTGTGCCCCACACCCTTGGCGTACGCGCGGAACACCGGCACTTGGCTGATACGCGCCGCATCATCGTTCGCATTCACGTACGCAATGTCTGATTCGTCGCCGGAAATATAGGCCACCGGGCCCGGCAAGCTCGCCAGCGTTGCCTTGGTAGCGGGCGCACCGGCCAGGCCACCGCCGTTGGGCGAACCTTCCGGGAACGTGCCGCTGTTCCACACCACGGTGGTCGCCACGCGATGCTTGTTAGAGGCAAACTCGGTGGCCGAAGCGGCAATGGCCTGCAAGCCGCCGCAAGACTGGCCCATCACCGCTACTTTCGTGGTGTCGAGCTTGCCGAAATACGGGCTGCCGCGTCGCGTGTTCTCCGCCACGGCCCAGTCGATGGCTTCGTTCAGCTGCCGCGCCTCGCTCTTCGGTTGGCGTGAAGCGGGCCCCGCGGCATCTGCCGTGGCCGGCGTCAGCTCCGCGGAAGACTCCATGACAGGCGACGCGGGCGGCCCGATAGCCAAAGCCAAGTACCCGTGCGACGCCACTTCCGTAAGGAAGTAGCGGAAGCGGTTGCCCATGTTCACGCAGGCACCGTTGCCCCAAACCACCACTGGCAGCTTTCCCCGAACCTTGTTCAAGGCTGCGGGCGCATACACCGTGTGGCCAGGCAGAGACGGGTCGGCGGACATCGTCGCCGGGAAAGGCCCAGTGCCCAGTGGCGTGGCCGCGGGATGGCGCAGCTCCGCGTCGGCCACGGGCTTCGCCGCATGCGGCTTCACGTCGTCCTGCGTCTGGCCGAGCGCCCAGCGAATTGCCTCGACATACATTGTCTGCAAACGCGCGTCGTCCCAGCTCTCGTCCGTATGACCAAACGTGGAAACGAACACGCGGCCCTTGCCATAGCGCTTGGTCCAAGCTGCGGGGAAGTCGCGGTCCGTGCGCTTCACGGTCGGCGCCGCCAGGTCGAGCTGGCGCGCGTCCAGACTGAGCAGCACGTCCAGTTGCTCGCGCCCGTAAGGGGCGCCGTACTGGTAGAACTCCTCGCGTGCCAGAAAGCTGGCGGGGAGGTGCTTCACGATGGGCGAGTCCGGGCGCTCCACGTTCACCCGCGCGTCCACCACATTCCATGGATGGTTGATGAAAGTGGCGCCGACGAGGTTCGCGTATTCCGGCCAGGAGTCGTAGGAGATGGCCGCGGTATGAATGGCGACGAAGCCCTTGCCGTCGTCGTGCACGAAGGCCAGCAGGTCCGCTTTCTGCTGCGGCGTCATGTGCGTTTCACCGTTGGTGTAGAACACCACGGCATCGAAGTAGTCCAGGTTGCGGCCTGGCGCAGCCCGCTTGCCACCCTTGGCATAGTCGCCGCTGCCCCACACTTCACCCTTGGTCACCAGGTGCGTGTCTGTCTGCAGGAATGCCACATAGGCGCCCGTGGTGCGCCCCAAATGCTCCAGCGTGGCGATGGCATGGCTGACGCTGTCGTGAGCTATCTGGTTGCCGGTCTGGAGGTCGCCGACGATGAGCACCTTCGGCTTGCCGGCATACGGGTCGCGCCAGGCGCGGGCCGTGGTGCGCGCTGCGCCGGCGGGTGGCGCCATGTCGAAGGTAGCGGAAGGCTTCGGCGCTGCCGGCGGTGCTTGCTGTGCCAGGCTGGCGGTAGTCGTAGCGAGCAACCAGCAGATGGCCAGCGCCG
>JBEGRA010000305.1:0-3685 GCA_041180705.1 Pseudomonadota bacterium
TGTAGACGCCGACGCCGAGGTCCACCTTGCGCGGATCCGGGTCGCGGCGGAAGGCAGCCATGACACCCAGCAACGGGTCTTCGGGCAGGGGCTTGAGGATTTCGAGCATCGCGGTGGTCTCACGGAAAAAGCGGCAGACTCGCCATGATAACGCCTCCGGGCAGCAGTCTCGCCGGGCGACGGCAATATCGGGTGGCTGCCGGTGAATGAGCAGAGGCATACTGGGGCTTCACTGCTGCCCTCCGGAAACCCCATGCCCGCACTGCGCCCCGACCACTTCACCATCGTCACGGACCGGCTCGCGGCGACGCAGGCGTTCTACGAAGCGTTCGGTTTCACCGTGGGGCCGCGGCCAGCCATTCGCATTCCCGGCCTGTGGATGTATCTGGAAGGCCGCGCGGTGCTGCATATCCTGGAAAGCAGCCGCATGCCGGAACCGCGGCGCGGCGTGCTGGACCACATGGCGTTCCGCGCCGAAGGACTGCCGGCGACGCTCGCCACGCTGAAGGCCATGGGCGTGGGCTACAGCCTGCGCCGCATGGCTGCCCCGCTCGACGACTGGCAGCTGTTCTTCGACGACCCCAACGGGGCCACGGTGGAGTTCGACTTCGTGGGCAGCGAAGAAGGGGAAAGCGATGAACACTGAACTGAAGCGGACCCTCGGCACGTGGGACCTGACCATCCTCGTGGTCGGCAGCGTCATCGGTTCGGGCATCTTCCTCGTTCCCGGTCAGGTGCTCGCGCAAAGCGGTGGCTCGGTAGCCATTGCCACCGCGGTATGGCTGGTCGGCGGACTGCTGTCGCTGATGGGGGCGCTGTCCTACGGCGAACTCGGTGCCATGGAGCAGGGCCCGGGCGGTCTGTATGCCTACATCCGCGATGGCTTCGGTCCGTTCATCGCGTTTCTTTATGGCTGGACCCTGTTCTTCGTCATCGGGGCGGGCACCATCGCCACGCTGGCCGTGGCGGCAGCGGACTACTTGCAGCAGTTCGGTGCCATCACGCCGTTCATGCGCAAAGCCATCGCCGTCGCACTCATCCTCGGGATGATGGGCCTGACCGTCCTGGGCACGCGCGAGAGCACCCGCACGCTGAACGTGGCGACAGCCATCAAGGTTGGCGCCATCCTGCTGATGAGTGCCGGTCTGTTTATTTTCGGCAAGGGTGCTCCGGCAGCGCCGTTGGCGACCACCACTGCCACCACGCTTTCGTTTTCCAGCGTCGGCCTGTCGCTGGTAGCAGTGCTGTGGGCCTATGAAGGCTGGCAGTACAGCACCTTCATCGCTGCCGAGGCACGCGATCCGCAGCGTTCCTTGCCGCTGGCCATCGGGTTCGGGACCGCCATTCTCATCGTGCTGTACGTGCTGGCGAACTTTGCCTACCTCGCGGCTCTCGGCCCCGAGGCCGTGGCCGCTTCCGACCGCGTGGCGGGTGAAGCCGTCGCCACGGTCCTGGGACCCACTGCAGGCGGGCTGGTGGCCATCGCCATCATCATCTCCATGTGCAGCGCAGCGCACGGCTCCATCATCACGGCCCCGCGTGTTTACTACTCCATGGCACGCGACGGCATCTTCTTCCGGCGGCTGGCCGAAGTGCACCCGAAGTTCGGCACGCCGGCACTGGCCATCATCGCCAACTGCCTGTGGGCCTGCGTACTCGCGGTCACCGGCACCTTCGAGCAGTTGCTCACCTACGTGGTTTTCATCGGCTGGATTTTCTATGCGCTGGGCGCCGCCGCCGTCATCAGCCTGCGCCGCAAGCGCCCGGACACGGTGCGACCGTTCAAGGTACCGGGCTATCCGTACACGCCGCTGCTGTTCGTGCTGGCGGCGGCCATCATCGTGGTCAGCACCATCGTCGAACAGCCGCTGCAATCCGCCGTGGGAATCGGCGTGGTGCTGCTGGGGGCGCCGGCCTACTGGCTGTGGCGGCGTCGCTCGCGCTAGGGGCCGCTGGCCCCGGACTGCGCTAGCCCCAGACCTCGGGGCCGAACACGGCGACACTCGCGCCATCATATTGAATGGCGGGGATGCGGTCCGTCTTCTGCAGCAAGGGGCCGTCAATATCCACGAGGTCGCACAAGCAACCGACCACGAACGAAGGCGCCATCGCCAGCGACCCACCAGCCATGCAGCCGACCATCAGCCCCATGCCGCGGGCACGCGCTGCAGCCGCCAATACCAAGGCGTGTGTCAATCCGCCCGTCTTGTCCAGCTTGATGTTGATCATCTGGTAACGGCCGACCGCGGCATCCAGTTCGCCCAGATGCAAGCAGGATTCGTCCGCGCAAAGTTTCACGGGCGAACGATAGCCCGACAACTCCGCGTCGCCGCCGCGTGGCAAAGGCTGTTCGATCATTTCCACGCCAAGTTCGGCGAACACGGGAGCCACTTCCTGCAACTGCGCGAAGGTCCAGCCCTGATTGGCGTCCACGACGATGCGCGCGTCCGGCCGCGCTGCGCGAATGCCGCGCAAACGCTCCACCGGGCGGTCGCCATCGAGCTTCACCTTCAGCAAACTCTGGCGCGTGGCGGCAGCCGCTTTGCGTGCCATCTCTTCGGGCTCCGGCTCGAGGCCGATGGTGAAGACCGTCTCGAGCGTCTTCGGCGTGACGCCGGTGAGTTCCCAGATGGAACGACCACTCGCTTTCGCTTCCAGATCCCACAGTGCGCAGTCGATGGCGTTGCGGGCACCGCCAGGCGGGAGCAATGTCTGCAGTGCGGCACGGTCGATGCCAGCCGAAAGCGCAGCAGCCAGTGTTTCCACCTGCGCCAGCATCGTCTCGGCGGTTTCATCGAGGTAGTAGACCCCCAGCGCTTCACCGCGACCATGGGCGCCACCTTCCGCCAACTCCACCACGATGGAGTCGAAGGTATTCCAAACCTTGCCGGTGATGCGGAATGGCCGGATGGCCGGCCAGCTTTCGATGTGCGCGCTCCACTTCACTGCGGGAACTCCTGCAGCAAACGGTCGACGATGGGGCCGACGCCTTCGACCAACGGGTCCACGCAGGGCAAGCCGCTGGCGGCCGAGTAGGCAGCGAGCACGGCAGCGCGCTCGGCGGCAGGGACCTTGGAGGTGTTCAGCGAAATACCAACGCAACGCACGGCGGGGTTGGTCAGTGAGCCCAGCAGCACGGCGCGGTCGATGAGCTGCTGAATGCTGGGTAGCGGGAAGCCTTCCCAGCCATCCACTTCATGGCGGCCCACTTCATGGCAAGCCACGATGGCATCAGGCTGCGTGCCGACGAGCAGCCCCACCGTCACTTGCAGATAGCCCGGATGGAACAGGGCACCCTGCCCTTCCACCATGTCCCAGTGGTGCGCGCTGTTGTCGGGCGACAGCATTTCGGCAGCGCCGGTGAGAAAGTCCGCAACGACCGCATCGAGTGGCAAACCGCGACCGGCAATCATGATGCCCGTCTGGCCCGTGGCGCGGAAATCGCTTTTCAAGCCACGGCGCTGCATTTCCGCATCGAGCGCCAATGCCGTGTACTTCTTGCCGCATGCGCAGTCCGTGCCCACGGTGAGCAGACGCTTGCCGGTCCGCTTGCGCCCGGTGCCAACGGGCAAGCCGGGCGGCGGTACGCGCACGTCGACCAGACGGGTACCACCGCTCTCGGCCGCCGCCGCCAAGCCCGGCAAACTCCCCAATCTGACATGCAGCCCGGCGACTACATCCAGCC
>JBEGRA010000306.1:0-3241 GCA_041180705.1 Pseudomonadota bacterium
CCGGTCATGCAAACCGCGGCCCGCGATCTCGCCACCATCGACGTGCTTGGCGCTCTGGCGATGCAAGCCGCAAGGCATGGGTATTCGCGGCCGAAGTTCACCCCGGAATCGGTCCTGCACATCAGCGCCGGACGCCACCCTGTGGTGGAGCGGTTCATCGATGTGCCCTACGTGCCCAACGACCTGCAACTCGATGCCACGCGCCGCATGCTGGTCATCACCGGCCCGAACATGGGCGGCAAGAGCACTTACATGCGGCAAGCTGCGCTCACGGTGATCATGGCGCGCATCGGCAGCTTCGTACCGGCCGCAGCAGCAACGCTAGGCCCCGTGGACCGCATCTTCACGCGCATCGGCGCCGGTGATGACGTGGCGGGCGGGCGTTCCACCTTCATGGTGGAGATGACCGAAACCGCCAACATCCTGCACAACGCCACAGCCGAAAGCCTCGTGCTGATGGATGAAGTGGGCCGAGGCACCAGCACCTACGACGGCCTTGCCTTGGCACATGCCTGTGCACTGCATCTCGCCAAGCGCGCCCGCTCTTTCACGCTCTTTGCCACCCACTACTTCGAACTGACCCGCCTGCCGCAGGAAGCCGAGGGTGTGTTGAACGTGCATCTGGATGCCACGGAACACGGTGAAAAACTCGTGTTCCTGCACGCGGTGCGCGAGGGGCCAGCGAGCCGCAGTTACGGCCTGCAGGTGGCCTTGCTCGCGGGGGTTCCCCGCGAGGTCGTCGGCATGGCGCGACGCCATCTGGACCGTCTGGAGCGGCAAGCAGAGGCACAGGCGCGCGCCGCAGCCGGTCCGCAAGCGCAACTGGATTTCGACGTGGCCCCGCTCCGCGTGGAAGTGGAGGCATCGGCTGTGCTGCCAGCCGGACCCGACTACACGCCACTCGTGGACGAACTCGCCACGGCCGACCCGGACCGGCTCACTCCGCGCGAAGCACTCGACCTCGTCTACCGTCTGCGCAGCCTGTTGCCACCCGCTTGACAGCAACATCGCACGTGCGGCCGGGCACAGACCGGCCATCGCACGCCTGCGACAGTGGCGCTTCCCTTGGATAGCGGGGAAGCAAGGATGCTGCAAGACGCACGGGACTTGCCGAATCGGCAGATATTGGAAGCGGATATCTGCATCGCCGGCGCGGGTGCAGCAGGCATCACGCTCGCGCTGGAACTGCGGGACAGCGGGCTTGATGTCCTCCTGCTGGAGTCGGGCGGACTGAAGGCGGAACAAGCCACGCAGTCGCTCTACGCCGGCACCGTCGCCGACGAGCGCCTGCACAGCCCCCCCGACCGCTATCGACAACGTCGTCTCGGCGGCTCCACGACGCTGTGGGGCGGACGGTGCGTTCCCTTCGACGACATCGACTTCGAGGCACGGCCCTATCTCCCCGGCAGCGGTTGGCCGTTTTCACGGGAAATGCTGGAACCGTACTACCGCCGCGCGAACGCCCTTTGCGAAGCGGGCGAATTCGCCTACACCGCAGAGACTGCTTTCGACGCACGCTTGCCGCCAGTCATTGCCGGGTTCCACAGCGACGCATTCACCAGCAACAGCCTCGAACGATTCAGCTGCCCCACGAACTTCGGGCAACGGTATCGTCAGGAACTGGTCAACGCCGCTGACGTTCGGCTGTTGCTTCACGCCAATGTCGTCAAGGTGGTTCTGACTCCTGACGGAACCCAGGTCGCAGAACTTGGCCTGCGAACCCTGACGGGAAGAACCTGCAGGATACGAGCGCGTCACTTCGCGCTGGCCTTGGGCGGCCTTGAAACCGCACGCATGCTGCTGGCCAACCGCGAGAACCATACGAACGGCATCGGCAACGCGAATGACCTGGTGGGGCGGCACTACATGTGCCATATCGCCGGCACCGCGGGCACGCTGGAACTCCATGCCGCCCAGCCGCGTGCCAACCACGGCTACGACCGCGCGGACGGTGGCGTGTATTGCCGCCGGCGCTTTGCGCTCGACGCTGCAACCCAACGCCGCCTCGGCATCGGCAACTTCATCGCGCGTCTGCACCATCCGCGCATCACGGACCCGGCGCACGGGACCGGCATCCTCTCACTGCTCTATCTGGCCAAGCCATTCGTCCCCTACGAATACGCCAAGCGCCTGCATGGCGACGAGGCGGCCGACTGGCGCCGATGGCTACGACATGTGGGCAACGTGTGTGGCGACCCAGCCGACACGACGGCATTCCTGTGGAACTGGTACCGCTTGCGTCATCGCGCCACCCGGAAACTTCCTTCCATCGTCGTGCCGCCGCGCACGCAGCGCTTCAGTCTCGATTTCCACTCGGAACAGCAGCCGCAGTATTCCAGCCGGGTGCTGCTGGGGAATGAGCGCGACGCCCTTGGCGTACCACGCCTGCATGTCGATTGGCGGTATGGTGCCTGGGACATCGAAACCGTGCGCAGCGCTTTCGATCTCTTCGCCAGCAGCGTGCGCGAGTCTGGCGTCGGCACGTTCACGTACGACGCGGCGACGCTGGAGGCAGAAATACTGCGCGATGGTGCCTACGGTGGGCACCACATCGGCACTACCCGCATGGGCACCAACCCGCGCAGCAGTGTGGTGGACGCCAACGGAAAAGTGCACGGCGTGCATAACCTCTTCATTGCCGGCAGCGCGACCTTCCCTACTTCCAGTCAGGCGAACCCGACGCTGACCGTCGTCGCTCTCGCGACTCGACTGGCCGAACACCTGAAGCAGGCGCTGCGTGCGGAACGTTGGGAACTGGCGATGGAGACAACCGCTGGCAGCAGCGAATGGCCGCTATCGCAGCCTCAGGCGAAGCGCCCCATCGTCAGAAAACTGCCGGCCTGATGCGCCACGGCAGACGAGAAGCCCAAGCCGGCGTGAGTGACAGGCAAAGTCAATTCAGCGGTACGGCCTTCCAGAAGCGTTTCTTCCACCTGCACGGTGCCATCGTTCGGGCCGGAGAACCCTCCCGTGATGAGACCGAGGCCCAGTGAGGTGGTACCGGCAATGACGCCCAACTCGCGAGACTGACGCCACACGCGCGGCGGCGCCTCAACCAGTTGCCGATGCGGCATGTCACCCAGCAGGGCGCGCATACCCGGCCAACTTGAAATCCTTCTTGCGGCCTGGGCCCCATTCACCGGCGAACCGAGCAGCACCACACGCCCGGGCGGCAAAGAGGCCCCATGACGTTCGAACAAGTCCAGGATGAGCAAGCCACCGAGACTGTGCCCCAGAAAAT
>JBEGRA010000307.1:0-13989 GCA_041180705.1 Pseudomonadota bacterium
TCACCGGCGTGTTGAGCGCCAGCGCCTCGGCATAGCCCAACCGCAGCAGGCCATCCACCAGCGCGGCCAGCATGGGCACGCCGCTCTCGCGGGCGTCGGCATCCGGCCAATACTCGGGCACGTGCGCATGCGCCTCGCGCCAGTAGGCGCGGAAGTCCGCCACGCCGTCGAGGAACCGGCTTTCCTCGCGCGCCCGGCCCAGTCCCGTGAAGCCAACCGACCGCGCGGCGCGCCAGCGCAGCCGCCAGGAGGACGGCAGGTAAGGCACGGGCCGCGCGCAGACCTCCACTGCGAGGTGCAGGTCCGCCGGTTGGGGCACGCCCGCGGCGTCGCCCGCCAGGGGCGACCCCAGCCGATGCAGGACCAGTGCATGGCCCAGGCAAAGCGGCTGCAAGCGCACGCCCAGCACCCGGCGTCCGGCCGGGAACAACGCTTCGGCGTATTCGGGCAGGGTCATGGGGTGGGCGACGGCAGGGCGGCCGGGGCGGCCTTGGCCAGGCGCTGGGCGATCAGGGCGCGGGGCTTGTCCCCGCAGCGCCCGGCCATCACCTCGGCGCGGGCGGCGATGGTCTGATACAGGTCGGCGTTGAGCGGGTCGGCCTCGACGAGGGCCAGCGCGTCCGCGCGGGCTTCGCGGGCCAGCGCCTCAATGCCATCGAGGCGCGCGTAGATCTCGGTGGCGGTCATGGGCGCGGGGGTTACAGGACGGTGAGCGCCGCGCCGCCCCACTGGCAGACATCGCAGCTGATCTTCATCACGTCCTTGGACAACGCCACATTCCAATTGCCTACGTAGTTGAAGCTGCCGTTGAGCCAGCTCTCTGGGAAGTTGGCCAGCGTGAAGACCTGCAGCGGCGTGGGCTTGGCCAGCGTGCGGGCCGTGGCCACGTCCGCGCCGGTCACATACAGCTCCAGCTTGAACATCTGCTTGGGCTGGTCGGCGCCCACGGCGACGACGTCGCCGCCCGCGTTCAGCTCTTCGAGGTTGAAGCTCTCGGTGAACTGGCCGCCAAGCGGCTTGAGGGTGGCGGTGACCCCGGAGAAGGTAACGGTGGAGGCGCTCGCACCCGAGAGGCCGCGGATGGTCGGTGCGCCGGCGAGGACTTGGCTCATAGGATTCTAGTGGAGGGTTGTTGGTTGAGGGTTGGGCGGTCTGCTCAGGCCTTGGCCGGGGCGGCCGGCTCGACGGTGTATTTGGCCTCGCCAAAGGTGGTTTTGCCGTCGGCGCTGCGATGCGTGTGGGTGCCGTCCACGCCCCCGGAGCCGATAGCGATGGCCACCTGCTCAAGGAGGCGTTGGGCGGTCCCGGCTTGCGCGTGGCTGCCGGGTTTGATTTCGAGTTGGACTTGGATTTTCATGTTGAGGGTTGGGTCAGGCAAGCTGCCGCAGGCATTTGCCGGTTAACTGCCAGTTGATCTCGGGCTCCTTGGCGACGAGGTGGACGCGCTGGCTCTCGATGGCCTGCCACACGTCCGTCTCGCCGGAGATGGCCGGTGCCCAGTTGCGCAGGGAGTTGCGCGCGGCCTGCGCGAGCTGCCGGGCGGTGCGGTAGCCGGTGCGCTGGGCGGTGCGGTTCTTGCCGCCGGACTCAATGACGTTGACCGCGAAGGTCAGCTCGCCGGTCAGCTCGGCCGGGTTCTCCACCCAGTCCAGCACGAACACCACGGCCACCACGGTGCATTTGGCCAGCTGCTGCTCGAACCGCTTTTCAAAGTCGCCCTCGTCATCGGCCAGCACGGCCACGGCCGGGCTGTCGCTGAAGTTCGCATCGGCGGCCAGCCGGGTTTTCACCGCCTCCAGGAAGTCTGTGAAGGTGTCGGGCATGGCAGGCTAGGTGGTGGCTGAGGGCGAAGCGGCCGCGCGGGCGGCCAGGGTGTTCAGCCAGGTGGCGAGGTCGTTGGCGATGGCGGTGCCGTAGGCCGCGGCGTCGGGAATGACCGTGGGGTCCGGCCGCTGCGTGACGCGCTTGCGCAGCCAGAAGATCACGTCGCCCGCGCTGCTCACCTGTTTCTGCCGGCGCGTGCCGTCCTTGCGCTTGGCCCCGACCGACTTGAACTGGTCGCTGGCCCGCACCAATGCCGGCCCCTGGCCGGGGATGACGGCAAACTTGAGGTCGCTGAACTCGCCCGCGCGTTTGCCGTGCGCCTCGGCCGTGGCCGGGATGGTGAGAAAGCGGGCCTTGACCGGCGTGATGACGCCGCCGGCAAACCGCTGCCGCATGCCCTGCTGTCCCACGGTCACCACCACGCCCTCGGGCGCGACCGTGAAGAACGTGCCGCGCGCGGCCTTGCCGTAGAAGTTGGTGCGCCGGCCCCCGAGCTGGTTGGGCCGCTCGCGATCGAGCCGCCGCAGGTGCCGCTGGGTCAGCCGCTGCGCGCTGCCACCCACGCGCGGCAGCAGCCGGGATGGTTGCAACTGGCTCGTGACCTGGGCGAGGAACCGCGCGGCCGGACCGGAGCTGGTGACATTGACGGCGGTCATGCGGCCTCCTTGAGTTCGCCCTCAAAGCGGGGGATGGGCACGGCCACCTGGGTGTCGCGGTCAATCACGCCCAAGTCCATCGCCTCCTCGCGGGTCACGTCTTCCAGCCCCATGCCGGAGCCGTAGTCAAAGGGCGGCCAGGCGCGCCCAAACACGGAGAGCTTTGCCCAGATCCCGGAGTCCTTGCGGGCCACCATGCGGCCGGTGGTGCGCTGAACGCGGGCGGCCACTTCGTCCCCCGCCTCGGCTGCCGCGCTCTGCCAGCGCACCGCCCAGTCGCGCGGCTCCTTGCGCTCCTCGAAGCGCACCAGCTCCTGCGCGGGGAAGGCGTCGGCAAAGTCCGGGTCCGCGTTTTGCAGCAGGTGCCCGTAGGCCTGCGCTTCGGCCACGTTCATGTCCACGACCAGGTTGATGCGCGCATCGCTGCTCAGGTCCTTGATCGTTCCGGCGTCGTCCGGGCTGGGCGTGTAGCTGTTCACGTCCAGCAGCTCGCGGATCTGGAGGCGCACGCTGCCGAGGTCGGGCGCAACCGTGACCAGCCCCTCCGGGTTGTCCGGCGTTACCCGGTCCGGCCGGCGCTCCTGCCGCGGCGAGACGATCTCGGTGATGCGGCGCTGGTAGGCGTCCAGCACGTCCTCGATCATTGTTTGCGCCGAGAAAAAGGAACGGTCCAAAATCGCGCGGTCCAGCCGGGCCAGCTCGCCGCTGGACAGCGCAGTTGGCATCAGCCGGCGCGGCAGCCGGCGCAGGGCGTCGGTAAACGGGATGGGCGACGTGGGGGTCATGTCAGCCGTCCTGGTTGCTGCGGGTGAATTCCCGCTCGCGCAGATCCACGCCGTCGCGCGTGCCAAAGCTGGGCGAGGCGATGCCGCTGGCTTCGCTGGCCGGCGTCTCCGGCGGGGCCACCTTGCGCTTACCAGTGGCGATGGCCTCGATGAGCGCCTCGGCCTTCTCGGCGGCCTGCTTGCGGTGCTCCGTCTGCAGCTCGTCGGTCTTGGGCAGCAGGATCAGAAACCGCCAGCGCGCGAGGGCGATGGCGTGGCCCTTGAAGCCAGCCGGGATGGTGCTTGCGCTTTCCACCTCGCCGCCGCCGTCCACGATGGCCTGGCGGAACTCCTCCACCACGCGGGCCGTGATGTCCGCGAGGTTGCCGCTGTCGCCGGACAGCGCATCCACCTGGCTCTTCTCATCCGAGTTGAACTCGGTGAGGACTTCGGTGGCGGTGAGGGTTTCCCAGGTCACTGGTGCAGTTGAAGGCTGAAGGTTGAGAGCTGCAAGAAAGGGGGAGCCGGGCGGCGGGGAGAAAGGCCCGCGCGGTTCGCGGCGCGCGGGGGAAAGACCCGCCGCCCGGCGGCGCTACGGTTTAACCATCCAGCGCACGCTCGTGACCGTTGCGTTGTTGGTCGCGGCGTTCGCGATGCTGGCCAGGCGCAGGTAGTTCACGTGGTCCAGACTGGTGGGCGGAATGATGAAGTAGCCCACCACAGCGTTGGTGCCGTTCAGTGCCTGCGTGGCGGTAATGGGCGTGGACGTGGTCCAAGTCGTGCCATCGTGGGACACGTTGAACTTGAACGTCAGGTTGTCCGTGGACGCGCCCGCGCCGGTGTAAGCGGTGAGGAACGCAATGCCGCGCCCGGCCACCACGTCGATGCGATTCGAGCTGATGGTCAGGGTGGTGGCGTTGGTGACCGTCACGCTCGCCGCCTGCGAGATGGTGTCGGACTGGTTGGGGGTGACCTGCGCCGAGGCGGCAGGGGTGAAGGCGGTCAGGACCAAAGCGACCGCTGCAAGGAGGCTGAAGAGGTGTTTCATGGGGGTGGTTTTGTTGGGCTGTGGAGTTGCGGGTTCATGGCTCAGGAATCCGGCGGGGTTCGGACCCGCCGGGCTCCCGAGTTGGGTTTAGCTGATGGTCAGGCGCTTCATGGCCTGCGTGCTGGTCTGCTTGATGTCGCGGGACCAATCAATGAGGTGGCCTTCCCAAAGCCCGTTGGCGGACTGGTAGGAGCGGACGCCGGCAAAGGGCGAACCCATGCCGACGGTGAACGTCTTGAAGGCCGACGGGTCGTAGAGCGACGCGTTGGGCTGGCTGTAGTGCAGCAGGACCTCGGAGGCGAGCACGCGCGATTTGCTGGCGGCCACGCCGAGGCCGGTGGTGTCCTTGACGAGCGAGGCCACCATGACGTCGACCGGGAAGAGCAGCATGCCGGCCAGCTGCTGCACGGAGATGCCGCCGACCTGCACGCCCGAGCAGCGGGCCTTGGTCTTGGGGTGGCTGCGCAGGGTGGACCACGCGCCGACGTCAAGCGTAAGCTTGATGTTCTGGGTCGAGCCGCAGTCCTTGGACAGGGCAAGCAACTGCTCGTCTAGCTGGTCAATGGGATCGACGCTGGCGTTGCTCCAGTTGCCGCGCTCGGAGACGGCGGAAACGGCCGCGAGCACGGCGGTTACGACCTGCGTGGTGTGCGAGAGCGCGGCCTTGTTAAGCAGGGCCATGATCTTGCCTTCGCGCAGGAGCTGCGCGCCGACCTCGCCGCTGTTGGTGCCGGCCAGGTTCAGCTCTTCCTTGTCCACGCGCACCTCCAACGCCTGCGGCTGGCACGCGTAGGTGCCGTCGCTGGCCTGGAAGGCCAACACGGTGGGATCGCCTCCCAGCGCGCGGGCCGTGGCCTCGGGCAGGAAGCTGTTCTTGTCGTTGAACGTCTTAAACTGGCCGCTGGCACCGGGCACGGGCGTGGACGGCGCGAGCCGTTCCGCGAGGGCGCGGGCTTCGCTCAGGTCGTTCATGTGGCCCTGGGCAAAGGCGGTGAGTTGATAGTTGAGAGTCGCGGAGGCTTGGGCGCTCATGGGGTGTTATTGGGTTCTGAGTTGCGGTTGACGGTTGGGGTTAGCTGCGGGCCACGGGCTTGTGCATCGCGCACGCAAAGAGCTGCCCGGCGACGGCGGCCTCCAAGGCAACGCCGACGATCACGCGGGCACCGGTGCCGGCATCGGTCACAACGGTGCCGTCGGCCGCCTGTTGGACCTCCGCGAATTTCGCGATGGTGCCCGAGGCGCGGGCGCGCACGGGTGCGGGCAGGACGCCCAGGATGCCAATGCTGGACTTGTCGCTGGTGGTGGCCCCGCCGTCCAGGATCACGCCTTTGGCGGGCGTGCTGGCGGAGGAGCTGATGGTGGCCGTCTCGGACGCGAGGTCAACGAGGTAGCCTTCCTTGTTGGTGTGAGAGGCAGACGGGGTCGCTTGGACCACGGGACTGCCGGCATAGAGTGCGCTCATTTGGGTGGGTTGCTATTGGGTTGCGGTTGGGGGGGGAACGGGTTACTGGGCGAGGCCGAACAGTTCCGGCTTCGCACTGCGCACGGCGTTGCGCGCCTGCGCGTAAGTGCAGCGGTTCTTCAGCTTGTATTCGGTAATCTGCGCCTCGGCCTGCCGGGCCAGCTCCTGCTCGTTGGCAGCGGGTGCGGTGGGCTGCTTGCCCTCGCCGCGATTGAGGACGCGCCCCGAGCCGGCGGGGGCCTTGGCCTCGGCGGGCTTGAAGCCGAAGTCGAGCAACGCGGCGACGCGCTCGTCGCGGTTCTTCATGGCCGCCAGCACGGGCTTGAGGCGGTTGAGCACCTTCTCTTCCTTCACGCCATGCGCGGCGAGGAGGCCGTCCACCTGCTCGGCTTCGAGTTCCGCGTTGCGGGCTTTGAGCGCGTCGCGCTCGGTGGTGATGGCCGTGACGTGGTCGGCGCGGTTCTTGAGTTTGCGGACTTCGCCCAGCACCGCCTCTTCGGCGGCTTCCGGCGCGAGGCCGAGTTCGGCTGCGATGGACTTCATGTTTGGTTTTTGGGTTGCGGTTGACTGCGCTTCCGGCGACGTGCCGGGAGAGTGGGGTGTGCTGTTTAGTAATTTGCTGCGGTCGGGGTTTGCGTGAACCCGCCAAACCTTTACTTGAGTTGGCAGCAGGTTGGTGCCCTGGTTGACTGTGGCGTCTTCGGACGTTGCGACCAGTCCACGAATCTTAAAACCGCCAGAAGTAAGAATGTTTTGGACCTTGTCCGCTGCCTCTCGGCTTCGTGTAGTGATGACTACCTGCGACCCATAAACGTCGGCGTGCTTAACTGCGGCACCGGCCCTAGTAAGAAACTCGAACATCGCCTTGGACTTGGCGGTGCGTTCTCCTCCAGATGTTGACCAGCCCGCGCTGCTCTCAGCAAACTTCCCCGATTCGTCGCGCGGTTGGTCTGGATCGAAATTCAATACCCGATCCTCACCGCCCTCTGCGCCTTCGCGGTTGGTGATGGGCCGCTGGCCGCGGTTGTTGTTCATGTTGGTCAAGGTCAGGCCGTCCAGCCGCAGCGGCCGGACGTGCTTGGGCGCGTGGTTTAGCACCTTGAGGTCGGCCGGATCGTAGACCGTCGAGAAGAACCGGTAGTCGCCCCCGTCCACGGCTTCCTTGCCGGTCTTGGTCCAGCGGATCTGCGCATAGATGCCGTCGGCGCGGTTGGCCAGCTGCGTGGCCCAGCCGTAGGCGCGGGACTCCTGGTCGGTCCGCTCGGCGAAGTGCTCGTGGTCAACGAGCAGCTCGTGGCCGTGCCGCAGCGTGCCGGCGGCGGCGTCGGCGTTGAAGCGGTTGACGATGGCCTGCGCGGCCTCGTCGTCGATGACCTGGACCACGCCGGCCGCGCGGTTCGGATGCTGGCCCTTGGCCTCGATCTGATACCAGCCGTCGGCCGGGTGTTGGAATTCGCGATTGAGGATGGGGGAGTTCACTTGGCGGGTTGGGTTTCCGGCTTGGGCGTTGCGGGTTTGTCCGTCAGGCCGTTGGCCATGGCTTGGGCCAGCAGGGTTTGCAACTGGCGGGCGCTGGCAGGGTCTTTGAGGATGTCCGCCTTCATTGGCTCCAGTTCGGCAAAGGCCTCGGCGAGCTTGCGCTCGCGCAGCGCGGCATCAGTGATGGTCAGGATTCGGTCCACGCGCTCGGACAGCGCGGTGAGGTAGGGTTGCAGGTCGGCTGCAAGCGCGGTGCGAAAGCCTTTTGGTGAGGCCGGGGCGGCGCGGTTGAGCAGCGGCTCGCCTTCGTCTTCGTCTTCCATTTGCTCGCCTTGGTCATCTTCGTCGCCCGCTCCTGCCTCCCCTCCCGGCAAAGTGGACGGTTCTTCCGCGTCGTCGAGTTGGTAGCCCGTGCGCTCGGCCAGCCAATCTTCGTCCACGGCGTAGCCGGCGGACTTGAGGGCCACCACATTAGCCACGAGCGCCTGCACGTCGTCTTGCTGCTCGGCCGCCAGCTGGAAATAAACCAGGCACGGCTGGCCGGGAAACTCGGCGGCCAGCTCCGGGCGGTCAAAGTCGCGCTGGAGCGTCTCGCTGATGCGCCGGGCAATGGCTTGCCCGATCTCGTCAAAGGCGGACGCGTGCTCATCGGCCGGGCCGTTGCCCAGCCCGCCCTTGTCCGCCGTCAACATGCTCAGTCGGCCACCGGTGCCGGCGAGAACCACGTCAGCGTCCTGCGCATCGCAGAAGGCTTTGAAGGGCGCTTCGCCGCGCACGCCGGCCGTCGGGAACTTCACGTCGCTGCCGTGCGGCAGGGCACCCGAGATGCCGTCGGCCACCTTCTCGGCGCTGGCCTGGTAGGCGCTTTCCTCGCCGGGCTTGATGTTGGGCGGGAGGATGACCACGGAGTTGGGCAGGCCGAAGATCTCGACGAAGGCGGCGTAATCCTTCCGGCCCATCAGCCAGTTCACGAACGCGAGCAGGGCAATCTCGTAGAGCGGCGTGTCGCACTCCCGCAGCACGAAGTCAGCCCGCGGGAGCGTTTCCGAGCCGAGGCGGTTGGCCTCGCCCAGCACGGCCGGTGCAGAGCCCCGGCCCATGCCGAAGCGGGAGTCGCGGTTGTAAAACCAGTCGCCGAACTGGCCGTCTCGGCACCATGTGTCGGCCGGCAGCCAGTGCAGCTCGCGCACCGCGCCGTCATTGGGGCCTTCGGTGTGGCGGTGCTTTTGCAGGATGGCGTAGCCGCGCACCTCGGCGAGGCAGAGCTGGCCAAGCGCCTCGGACAGGTTCTCGACCAGGTCATAGCGCGCACGCAGGAACTTGCGCTGGGCCTCGGCCTGCTCCGGGGTCGCGCCCTCGGGCAACGGGTCCATCACCTTGATGTCCCAGTCCAGCTTTTCGAGCGCGCCGGTCAGCCGGGCAATGAGGCCCTTAAGGACGGGATAGCGGCGCTCCACCTTGCGCAGGGTAAGCTGAAGCTCCGCGAAGTCGCCACGTTCCGCCGCTTCAATCATCGCAATGACCCGGCCGACGGCCAGCCCGCGCAGCGGGTTGTAATTGTCCCGCCAGGCGTTCGAGGAACGCACCAGCTCGCCGGCGGACTTGCCGCCGGGAGAACCCGACGCGGTGGGCTGCGCGCGGTTGAAGACGCGGCCAATAGCCGACGTGACGCGGTGGGCGAGCGCGTTCATCCGAGGCAGCTCCTTTCCCGGCGCGAAGCCAAGGCGCGCGAGGCGCGCGTGCGGTCGAACGTCGCAATGGGGGCTGGCTCGCCGAAGGAACTCAGCGCGTGCAGGCCGAGCTTCACGGCGTCAAAGGTGTCGCCGTGCTTGCCGTCCACGTCGGGCTCGCAGATGAGCTGGCCCTTTTCCTTGCGCACCAGTCGCCAGTCCAGCTTCAGCATCCGCTCCGGCGGGAGCCAGAGGCGGTTGTCATCGAGCTGGGCGATGAGCTGGCCGCCGAGATACTGCTTAAGGGTCATCGGCTCCTGGCCGGGCACTTCAATCGTCTCGCTGGCAATGACCAGCTCCACCGGCAGCAGATGCGCAAGGTCATTACGCACGGTGGCGGCAAAGTAACGCTCGCCCGTGGCGTCCACGGCCAGCTTGCGGGCGCGTCCGCCCTCCTTGCGCGCGTTGACTGTCTCGACGATGCGCCGGGCACGCTCCAGGGCGAGGCGCGGGTCCGCTGTTTTCCACGTGAACACGGCGCGCACGATGGTGTCCACGCCCTCGCGCTCAACGACGGCGAAGGCGCTGGGGTTGCTGGTGGCCTTGGTGGTCGTCGCCAAGTCCCAGCCAAGGCCGACGGGATTCGCGCCAAGGTGCTGCGCGAGCCAGGCGAGGCCGTGGTCGAAGTCCAAGTCGCTCTGCACCTGGATCAGGGCGCAGTGGCCGACGCCCCGGCGCTGCGCGGTGTCGAGCTGCAAGAGGCCGCACGCGGCCGTGCCACCGAGCACGAACTTGCACGCGTAGTTGCGGTCCCATGCGTCCTTGTCGCTGGCGCGCTGGCGGGACTCCGCCGGGCTGATGGCCGCGCCCGTGTCGTCGTCGTAGAGCGGCACGTTGTCCGCGTAGGCATCCTCGGCGGTCACGCGCAGCACCCACACGCCGAGGTCGGAGCGATACCAGTTGCCCTTCGCGCTCACCGGCAGCTCCGCGCCGATGGGTGGGGCGAGCAGCTCAAAGCTGTAGTGGGCATCGTCCGGCGGCGGCGTGGTGGTGAGCAGGCAGCGGAACTCCGGGTTGCTTGCGATGATGGGCGAGACGGCTTCCCAGACCTCGCGGAAGTTCCGCACGCGCCCGACCTCGTCCAGAATCAAGTCGCCGGTTTCGCCGACAGCGGCGGGCGTCAGCGCGACCACCTTGGTGCGCGAGTAAGTCGTGCGGTCGTGCCAGAGGCGGAACTCCAGCCGGCTGTGCTCGTAAAGCTCCGCGAAGTCGTCGGCGGTCAGCCGGTCGGGCACCTTGCCCGTGTCGGCGTTCACCGTCTGGAACTGGTTCTCGGCCGCGCCGGCGGCCAGGGCTTTGAAAGCCTTCTGCATGGCCTCTGCCTCCTTGCGCACGATCTCGCGCCCGAGGTCCAGCTTCACGGAGCCGAAGACGACGGTGTGCCCTGGCAGGCGCATCATCTTTTCCAGCGCGATGCGTGAGGCGATGGTGGTCTTGCCATACTGGCGGCGGGCCACCAGCCCGGAGACGCGATGCCGCAGCACGCCCGCCTCAAACTCCGCCTGGCCCGCGCGGACGCGCAGCAGCAGCGGGGAGGCTTTGGGTTTGGCGGCCTTGCTCATGCGGTGCGTTCCTTGCCGAACATGGTCAGGTAAAGCTGGTCGAGCTTCTCGGCGTGCGAGCTGGGCGAGTTGGCAATGGCCTTGGCCCGCTCGTCCTGCGACCACTGGAGAAACAGCTCGCACGTCTCGCGCTGGAACTTCTCGCGGTCCAGGGCCAGCTGCTGCCGCTTGAGCTGCACCTGCTGCGTCATGGCCCACGCTTTCGGGTCCTGCTGCTGCAGGGCCAGCGCGGTGAAGAAGCTCTGGCCGGCCTGCTCGACTTGCTCGGGCGTCCAGTCCGGCTGCTCGCTCCTGAGCTGCGTCATCAGCGCCTCCACGGCGCTCTCGTTGCGGCTGAGCTGCGCCCGCAGCGCATACCAGGAGTGAAATTCCGACAAGGCACGCAAGGAGGTCCTGATGCCATCGGCGGCCAGCCAGGCGCGCGTCTCGGCGAGCGTGTGCCCGGCCAGGTGTTGCGCCAGTTGCGCCTGCCGTTCCTCGGGCAGGGTCTTGAGCGTTGAGTCGCCCCGTTGTTTGCGCGTGCTCATTCATTAGCCAGCCAGGAGCGCGTATTCATCGCGGCCGGTCGCCGTGATTTGCCACGCTCGGTTTTCCGGGCTGAGGGTTTTTGACTGCGGCAGCGCCATGCCTTTGCCGCGCAGGTATTCCAGCTCGGCGCACAGCCCGGCGCGGTCGAGGTCAAAGCCTTCGGCGCGGAGCTGCTGGAGCAGCACGGCCTCGGCCAGCCCAAAGCGCCGGCCGGCATTGGCGTCGAGGTGGCGCAGCAACCCCAGGCGGACTTGTTCGCGTTCGGACGGGTTCACTTGATGGCTCCGGTGTTTTTGAGGGTGGCAATGAGCTGGGCAGGGAGCTGGTCGATCTTGCCGCTCAGCTCGATGCGCACGCTCTCGGTGTGGTCGCGGGCCTCGCGCCGGGTCTGCTCCACTTTGGCCTCGATGCTGGCCCGCCGGGTCTCGCCGTTGGCCACGATCTCCTTGCGCAGCGAGCGCAGGTCGGCATCGACGGCATCCACCCGCCCCTCCAGGACCGCGAGGTCGTTGCTGGTCGCAAAGCCCTCGTGCTCGCGCACCTCCAGCGGCTGGCCGGCCAAGGTCACTTCCCGCTGCTCTTTCTGGCCGAGCAGCTCGCGCTTCAGGGTGCCGATGGCGGACGCGAGCTGCGCCAGCACCCACAGGCCGCAGGCCAGCAGCAGCAGCGCGATGACGCCGAGCCAGAGGATGGTGTTGGCCATGTCGGTCATGTCAGCGGGTGGCCAGCTGGGTGGGCGCGGCGGTGATGCCCTGCGGCGCGGGAATCGTGTGCGTCTGGCTGGACTGGCAGCCGACCAGCAAGAGCAGTGGCAGGCCGGCGAGCGCGAGCGCGCCGAGCAGCTTGAACCAGAAGATGGCGGTGTGAATTTTCATTGGGCGTCCAGCAGGTCCACGTCTTCGGCCATGGCTTCGTCAAACCGGCGGGACTGCCGGTTCTGGGGTTCCCAAAACCACGGCGCCCACGTCTTGCCGTCCTCGGTCAGCGCCACCAGCACGGTGCTGTGCAGGCCATCGCGCACGCCGTTCAGCGCGGCGGCGGGGCCAATGCGCACAAAGACCTCCCGACCGGCAATGTGAACATCCCGCCGGCTCGCGTCCCAGGCGCGCACGGTCTCGATGCAGTTGAAGTTCAGCTCGACCAGAGCGGCGCGGCTGAACTGCTCGCACATGCCCGAGCCCGCGAGATAGCGCAGGCTGCGGCCCGTGCAGTATTCCCACCACTGCTGGTTCCACTTGGTCTCGAACCATTCACGGCTGGGCACCATGACCCACGGCGAGCGGCTGATGCTGGGCAGGCGCACGAGCGGCGACGCCGCGCGGAGGCGTTGGTCCAGCTCGTGAGTGGGGATGATAAGCATGGCGTTACAGGCGAGCGGCGAGGGCGGCGTTGAAGCGGGCTTGCGGGTCGCGGCCCAGCGGCGATTGCAAATCGCCGGCACTCGCGGCGGTTGCTCCCCGCAACTGCTGGCGCACGGCCGCGATGACCTGCGCGCGCAGGGCCTCGTCGGCGACGACGGTCTTGATGCCTTCGGTCAGCGCATCGCCCAGCGAGGCCGCGTTGTCCGTAGCGGCGAACGTCGCGTTGATGACGCCGAGCAGCGCGGGCTGAAACGGCCGCACCTCCTTGACCGAGTCGCCGAGCTGGTTGATGCCAAAGACCACGGCGGCCTTGGCCACAGCCTTGAGCACGGCCTGCTGGTTGGGGGTAAGGGAAGCGCAACCCGCGCCGGACATCACGGCGCACAAGGCGAGCAGCGCGGCAGCCTTGGGCTTGCGCACGGCGCGCGCCACGGTGTCGCGCTTCACCGAGAAGCCGAGGTCAAGGAAGAAGTCCAGCACGCGCACGGCCGTGGTGCGGCGGGCGCGGGCGAGGAAGAGGTCGTCCGCCTTGTCCGGCGTGGCCAGCGCGCGCCGCTCCAGCCACATGCAGAGTGGCTTGGCCAGGAGCCGCATCGTGCCAATGAACGCCAGCACGGACGCCAGCCAAGGATGGCGCGCGGCCAGCGATTGGATGAGCGAGGTGGCGAGGTCGGGCGCGACGGCCACGGGTTCAGCGACGGCGTCCGCGGCAAACGCGGCGGCCGGCAGCACGGCAATCAGAAGGATCAGTTTCATGGCAAGGAGCGGCGCGGAGCCGTGAGGGTTCACGGCCCCGCGCCGGGGTTGGCCGGTGCGGGGTTGGGCAGCGGCGGCAAGGAAGCCCGCGCACGCGGCCACGTCTGGGCCGGCCGTGGATGCGAGCACGCCGCCGGTGGCAGCCAGCGTGCGCGGGAGGGGAGCGAGCGTCGGCCCTCCGGGGCCGCGCTCGGGAATGATCTGGTGAGTTCGCATCACGGCGCACAGGGTGCGCCGGTTTTGCGCCGAAGCGTCAGCTCTCCATGGCGTGCGTGACCTCTGTAAGGGGAAAAAATGTCAAAACGGCAACGTTGCCGTTTTGGCATTTCCGCGCCGCTTTTGATTTTGAAACGCGCAGTTTAGCCAATGCCAGCGCGGGCCGAACCCACTTGGGCGGTTTGCATTTTTTCGCAGGTGGGTTGCGCGCGAAGGGCGGGGAACGGCATTTTTAGCCGCACGGGGCGGGGGCCGGGTTTGATCGGTCAACCAACGTCCGGCCGGCGCGGAAACCCGCCGCGCACGCCCGCCCCGGCGGGAAGTTATTTGCTGCCGAGCTTCTCTTTGGCCGCGCGCTCGGCACGGGCTTTTTCTGCGCGGGCTTTGGCGTCCGCCAACCGCTTGTCATCGGCAGCCTTGGTAGCCGCCTGCATTTTGGCAGCTGAGTCTCGCGCCTGTGCGGCTTGCTGGGCATCCATCTCGGCGAACTTGGCCACCAGTTCCTTGGTTGGCACTTCGCCGCAGTCAAACCGCCGGACGGTGCGGCCGCCGCCCAGGCTGGTGTCGTAGCTGTAAATGCCCGCTGGGCGCGCCAGCACCGCG
>JBEGRA010000308.1:0-3461 GCA_041180705.1 Pseudomonadota bacterium
CTGGTAACGGTAGTGGCGCTGCGTACCTGTTAGCATCGGCACGGGTTCCCATGGGAGAAGCGCGTGCTCCGCGTCGAGAGTTCACCCGGCGGCCTGCGGTTGTGCCTGGAAGGCGCATGGCAGGCACCCGCCGCCGCCACCGCCGAGGCGGCGCTGCGTGGCGTGGTGTTGCCAGCGGCGGGGACCATCACGTTCGAGTCGCGCGCAGAAGGCCCGCTGGACCTCGCTGCTGCCTCTCTGCTCCAGACATTCGAACAGCACTGCGTTGCGGCCGGGCTCGTCGTCGAATGGCAGGGCGAGCGCCCGCCGGCGCTCGGTATCGTCGAGCGCTACCAACCGCTTGAGTCCATGGCGCCTGCAGCCGAGCCCTCGGCTGGCGCGGCAGACACCGCTGCCCCACAGGCCTTGCGCCAGCGGCGGTACGTGTTGCCTGCCGAGGCGCTCGGCCGGCGGGCGCTGGCGGGTTGGCGCGGACTGGAACAGGCGCTGGTGCTGCTCGGCCGCATCGTCGTGGCCTTCGGGCGCGGCCTGCTGGAGCCGCGTCGGCTGCGCGGCATCTCCGTAGCGCGGCATGTCTATGAGACGGGCATCCAGGCCATCCCCATCGTGGCACTCATCGCTTTCCTCATAGCGGTCATCGTCGCCTATATCGGCGCCCAACAGCTGAAAAACTTCGGTGGCGAAATCTACGTCGTCGATCTCATCACGCTGTCCGTGCTGCGCGAACTCGCCGTGCTGCTCACCGCCATCATCGTGGCAGGGCGTTCCGGCAGTGCTTTCGCGGCGGAGCTGGGCGCCATGCGTTTGAACGAGGAAGTCGATGCACTCGAAGCCATGGGCCTCGAGCCGGTCGAGGTGCTCGTCCTGCCGCGCGTCCTGGCACTGGTCATTGCGCTGCCACTGCTGACCATCGTCGCAGACTTCATGGGGCTCGCCGGTGGTGCGGTGCTTTCCTGGTCGCTGGTGGATATTCCGTTCAATCAGTTTCTGTCGCGCATGGACGAGAGCATTGCGCCCACCACGTTCTGGGCAGGCCTGCTGAAGGCACCGGTCTTCGCGTTTCTCATCGCGGTGGTGGGGACGTTGCGCGGGCTGCAGGTGCGTGGCTCCTCGCGTGAACTCGGTCGTTTGACCACCGTGGCCGTGGTGCAGGGCATCTTTCTGGTCATCCTCGCCGATGCCTTGTTTGCCGTGCTCTATCTGGAAATCGACTTTTGAGCGGCCTGTACGAAATGGCGCCGGTCATCTCTGCGCGCGGCATCGTCAACCGCTTCGGTACGCAGGTCGTGCACGACGGCGTGGATCTCGACGTGTATCCCGGCGAGGTGTTCGGCATCGTCGGCGGTTCCGGTAGCGGCAAGAGCGTGCTGTTGCGAACGCTGCTTGGCCTGCAGCGGCCGCGTGCAGGTGAAGTATGGATCGACGGGCGCAATGTGGTGGTGGAGGGCGACCCGACGGCTACGGCACCACGCGAAGTGAAGCGCCGCTACGGAGTCACCTTCCAGCATGGTGCCTTGTTCAGTTCGCTGACCGTGCGCCAGAACATTGAAGTGCCCATGATCGAACATCTGGGTCTGTCACCCGCGGCCCGGGAAAAGCTGGCGAACCTGCGCTTGGCTCTGGTGGGGTTGCCGCCGGAAGCTGGCGACAAGTATCCGGCGCAGTTGTCCGGTGGCATGGTGAAGCGCGCCGCGCTGGCACGCGCGCTTGCGCTCGATCCGCCGTTGTTGTTTCTGGACGAGCCGACGTCGGGCCTGGACCCGATTGCGGCGACCGGCTTCGACGAGTTGCTGCTGGAGTTGCAGCGCCAGTTGGGGCTGACCGTGGTGATGATCACGCACGACCTCGATACGCTGTTCGGCACGTGCAACCGGCTGGGCGTTCTGGTGGACCGCAAGATGGTGGTGGGTACGGTGGACGAGATCCTTGCCCACCCGCACCCGTGGATTCAGGAATATTTCGGCGGGCTGCGCGGTCGCGCAGCACTGGCCGGCAGTGGGCGAAAGTGGCCGGGGGCACCGGTGCCGCCGGCGGGGGAGAAAGACCATGGACCGTGAAGCGAACTACGCTGCGGTGGGATTGTTCGTGCTTGTAGTGGCGGCTTTGGCCGTCGCGTTCGTGCTGTGGTACTCGGACACGGGCGACCGGCGCCAGTACGCGCGATACGAGGTGTACTTCAACGGCAGCGTCAGCGGGCTGACCGAAGGCAGCACGGTGCGTTACCTCGGCGTGAATGTCGGCCGGGTGGCGAAGATCAAGCTGGATCCGCGCAATGGGCAGCGCGTGTTGGTGCTGGTGGATATCGACTCCACCGCGCCCGTGAACCCCCGGACCATTGCCCGCCTCAGTTTCCAGGGCATCACGGGCGTCTTGTTCATCGACTTGGCCGAAGACGATGGGCGTGCGGCCATGGCGCCCGAGGTGGCTTCGCAGCAATACCCCGTCATCCGCAGCGTGCAGAGTGACTTCGACGCTTTCGTGAGTGGCTTGCCGGGGCTGGTGGCACAAGCCACGGCCGTGACCACGCGACTCAACCGTTTGCTGGCGGACGACAACCTGCGGGCGGTAAACCGCACCCTGCAGAATGTCGAGCAAGCCAGCCGTACGCTACCCGCGACGTTGGAGGAGGCAGGCGCTCTCATGCACGACCTGCGTGATACGGCGGCGGAAGTTCACGCCGCTTCGCAGGGGATCGCGAAGCTCGTGGCAGCGGCGGGGCCGCGGCTGGAAGACGCTTCCGCGCAAGTGCAGGTGACGGCCGCCAATCTGGCGCGCACCACCGCCAGACTGGACAAGTTTCTGGCCGAGCATGAAGGTGACCTGTCGCGCTTCACGGGGCAGGGCCTGGCCGAACTGGAAGCGCTGCTGCGCGAAAGTCGCGAGGCGGCACGCGAGTTCAAGCGCCTGTCGAAGAGCCTGAACGATGACCCCTCGCGGGTGTTGTATGCGCCGGCCCCGGCCGGTCTGGAGGTGCCGCGATGAAGAACTGGCTCACCGCCTTGCTGGCCATGCCTTTGCTGGGGGGCTGTTTCGGTGGCTTCGATTCCCGGCAGCCGGTGCCCGACACGTTCGTGTTGGTGGCCGCTGAAAAGCCTGCCGAGGCACCAGTCGTGACAGCCGTTGCCGGTTCCGTGACCGTGCGCTTGCCGCGGGCCCGCGGCGGTTGGGACAACCATGAGTTGCCCGTGCGGCTACCGGATGGTCGTCGCGACCGCTTGGCGGCGGCGGTGTGGGCCAGCCCGGTGGATGAAGGCGTCGGGACGGTGATGGCCGACACCTTGCGCACGCGCGGCGCGTTCACCGCCGTGCTAGGAGATACCTCACCCTTTGCCGGCAAGTGGACGCTGGAACTGGAGGTGGCCGAGTTCAGCGCAAGTTACGCACGTCTCGGCACTCCCCCCCGGGTGGAAGTATTGCTGACCGGTGTGGTGGGCCGCGGCAAGGATGGCGTCGTGCTTGGC
>JBEGRA010000309.1:0-7253 GCA_041180705.1 Pseudomonadota bacterium
TGCCGCATGGTGGCCACCGTGGGCAACCACGAGTTCGACGAGGGCAGCGCAGAACTCGAGCGCATGTTCTACGGCGGCACGCACGCGAAGGGCCCCATGCTGCAGAAGCACTACCCGGCCACGCACGTGCCATTCATCGTCGCCAATGTTTCCCGCAAGGCGGACGAGTCTTCACTGCTGCCGCGCTCGGTCATCATTCGCGTGGCAGGCGTCCGCGTCGGGTTCGTCGCTGCCGTCACCGCTGAAACGCCCTCCATCATTCCGGCCGGCGTTGCCGCGGACCTCCAGTTCCTGCCGGAGGTGACGGCCATCAATGCCGAAGTCGCCAAACTGCAAGCGGAGGGCGTGCACGCCATCGTCGTGGTGCTGCACGAAGGCATGACGCAGTACACGCAAGCGGTGCAAACCGTGCTGGATACGCCCGACGTCGCCGGGCGCCTGCTCGGCCTGCTGAAGGGACTCGACCCGGATGTGGACGTGGTGGTCTCGGGCCACACCCACAAGTACACGAACGCACTGGTACGCAGCAGCGGCAAGCACCCGTTGCTCGTCACGCAGTCCTACATGTATGGCACCGCCCTGGGTGAAATCGATTTGCTGGTGAACCGCCAGAGCGGCGATGTGGTGGCCAAGCGCTCGCGCATCCTCACTACCTGGGGCGACACCGGCCCGGGCCTGAAGCCCGATGCCAAGGTACAAAAGGAAGTCGATGCGGCCCACGCCAAAGTCGCCGGTCTGGTGGCGCGCGTGTACGGACAGTCCGCCGGCACCATCACCCGTGTCGCGGCGCGCTCCGGCGAATCCGCCATGGGCAATTTCGTGGCAGACGCGCAGCGGGCAATGGCTGGTGCCGATATCGGCCTGATGAACGCCGGTGGACTCCGCGCGGACCTTGATGCCGGACCGGTCACGTGGGAGGACCTTTACAGCATCCAACCCTTCGGCAACGGCGTCATGCGCTTGCGCATGACTGGCGACCAGATTCGGCGCGTGCTGGAACAGCAATGGAACTCCGATGACCCGCCAGGACGAATCGACATCGGCCGCATGCTGAAGGTGTCCGGCCTGCGCTATCGCTGGGACGGTCGCTTGCCCTGGGGAGCCCGCGTCATCGACTTGCAGTTGGCTGATGGTCGCCCGCTGGATCCCACCGCGACCTATACCGTCGCGGCCAGCGATTTCATCGTGAACGGCGGCGACTTCTTCACCGCCTTCGCGGACGCTACCGACAAGACGGTCGTCGGCGTGGACTTGGATGCGCTCATCTCTTGGGTACAGCGCTCCAGCGCCCCGCTGTCCGCCACCATCGAAAACCGCATCACCCGTCTGGACCCCTGAAGGCAAATCCCTCTTGGCAGCCGAGACCCATATCCGTATCGCCCGCTGGCTCACCTTCGTGGTGGTCGCGCTAATCGTTTACGGGTCGTTGTATCCCTTCAGCTTCGTGGCGCCGCCCAAGGGCAATTTCGTCGGCCTCCTCGCACGGCTCGACTGGGCGCGCACCACGCGTGCGGACGTATTGGCCAATCTCCTGCTGTACCTGCCACTGGGGGCGCTGCTGTCGTTCGCACTCCCCGCCCGCTGGAGCGCGGCACGTACCGCCTTCGTCGCCGCCGGCATGGGTACGCTGCTGGCGGCCACCCTCGAAACCCTGCAGGTCCTCGAACCGTTTCGCGTTGCCAGCCTCACGGATCTGGTGCTGAACGGCATTGGCACCTTTGCCGGCGCCGTGTTGTCGCTCGGTGTCCGCGCGGCCGGTGAACGCATGAGCCCCGTACTCGGCGCCATCGACCTGCGCGCCGCTCCCGTCGCCTTGGTCCTCGTGACTTGCTGGCTCGTGACCAGGCTCGCGCCGTTCGAATGGAATGCCACCTGGGGCGCCTGGCGGCGCAGCCTGCGGCCTCTGTGGCAACAACCCTCCCTGCCACTCGCGGCGCTGCTCGGACACCTCGCGGCCTGGGGCGTCATTCTGGTGGCCCTGCGCGCCACCGTGCGTCGTGACGCCGGCTTCGTGGTGCTTGCCATGCTCGTACTGCTCGTGGCGGCCGGCCGCATTGCAGGCGACGGGCACACGCTGGTGTGGGCGGAGTTGGTGCCACTGGTGCTGGTGCTGTTGGCCTGGCCGCTGCTCGAGGCCTGGCCGGACCGCCGACTCGCCACCTCGGCGCTGGTGGTGCTTGCCAGCGCCGTATTGGTAGCCGGGCTGGCTCCGGCCGGTTCATTCGGCGCACTGGGCAATTCGGCGCATGAATTCGCCCTCGCGCCGCTGGACGCCAAAGCCCTCGGCACCACCGCCTTGCTGGCGCAGCGCTGTTTCACGGCCGGCGGTCTGGTGTGGCTGCTCTACCGGCTGGGCGTGGGCGCCTTGCGCGCCGGCTTGCTCGCCGCCGCCTTGCTGCTGGCGGTGGAAGCCGTGCAATTATGGATGCCTGGACACGAATCCACCCTGACCGCGCCATCCCTGGCGTTGTGCGCAGCGGGGCTCATCGCACTCTTCGAACCGGAGGCCTCATGAAGGCAACGTTCGCCGCTTGGTTGTCGCTTTGCCTGGTCGGCACCGCTCTGGCCCAGGTGCCAGCAGCCCCTGCGGGCAGCTTTGCGGAACGCTACCTCGCGCGCGACTACGCCGCCGCATTGCCCTTGGCCGAGGCCGACCTGGCAACGCAAGCCAAGGCCGCGCCGGGCTCGCCCGCGCACCTCACGGCGCTGTTGAACGTGGCCAGTACGCAGTACCAGCTGGGCAACCATGCCGGCGCTGTCGACACCTTCGGCACCGCCGTGAAGCTCGCCACCGAGCAGTACGGCGACAACTCGCCCCGCACCATCAAGCCGTTGCGCGGTCTGGGCATGGCGCTGCTGGCGCAGCAGCGCCCGGCGGAGGCCGTGCCCGTTTTGGCGCGAGCAGTCGGGCTGTCTCGTCGCTCGGAGGGTCTCTTCAACGACGAGCAGGCCGCCATGGCCATCGCACTCGTTGCGGCCTACCAGCAGTTGGGCAGGTACACCGAAGCAGAACGCGAGCAGCAATACGCCTACCGCGGCGCCGAGGTCCACTTCGGCCCCAATGATATTCGGCTGCTGCCGGCGCTGGACCGCTTGGCACGCTGGTACGAGGAAAGCGCGCGGCCGGCGCAGGCCCGCTTGCTGCACCGTCGCGCCTTCACACTCGCCACCGAACCGAAGAAGACCACGGCCGCGGGTGCGGTGCGCGCGCTGCTGGGTGTGGCACGCACCTACATCGTGGAATATCGCGACGGTCCGGAAGTACAGGAAACTATGGACGCCGGTTCGGCGAATTTCCGTTTCGGCATGGAAACCCCCGCCATTGCCCAGCCGGGGAACATGTACTACCTCGACCCGCAGGCCGAGCGTGCTTTGCAACTGGCCATCGAGATTGCCGATCGTTCGCAACTGGCCACGTTGCAGGAAGAGGCCGTGACAGCCTATGGCGAATATCTGCTGCTGGATGGCAAGGCCGCGGCCGCCGAAAAGCAGTTCGCTCGCGCCGCAGTGCTGCGAACCGCGCGCGTGGCAGCGGGCATCGTCTCGGCACTGGAACCGGACCCGCTGGCCACACCGGTGCCGTTGCTGGTGCGCAAGCCGGTGTTTGCGCGGCGCAACGAACAGGCGGCACTGGACGACGTGGACCTGCATACCACGGTAGTCACGGTGACCGTGACACCGCAAGGCTCCGTGACGCAAGCCAAGGTGGTGAGCAGCGACCTGAGCACCACCCATCAGCGGCAATGGACCAGCGCACTGGAGCGCTCGGTCTACCGCCCACGTTACGTGGATGGGAAGGCAGTGACCGCCGAAGGCGTGGAAGTGGTGCTGGTGTCGCGCACCCTGAAGGCGGACCGCCCGGATCCAAAGCCTGAGGCCAAGCCGGCAGCGAAGCCGGAAGCCAAACCCGAAGCGGACCCGGCAGTGCCGAGCGAAAGCCCGGCGCCGGCGCCCGCCACGGGCAAGGAAGGTCAGGGCTGACCGATGAAATCGCGCTTGCCGATTTCGACGCCGTTGTGGCGCAGGATGGCGTAGGCCGTGGTGGCGTGGAAGAAGAAGTTCGGCAGAACGAAGCCCGTCAGATAAGGCAGCCCCTGGAAGGTCATGGTCTGGCCGCCCACGGGCAAGGACACCTCACGAGCTTCCTGCCCGATGATCTCTTCAGCCGGCACGGACTTCACGAACTCGATGGCCTTGTCGAGGCGCGCCTGCAGTTCGGCGAACGTCTTCTCGGTGTCTTCCCACTTCGGCACTTCGCGGCCGGCAAGACGTGCCGTGCAGCCCTTGGCGAAGTCACTCGCAATCTGCACCTGCTTCACCAAAGGCAGCATGTCCGGGAACAGCCGGGCATTCACCAGCACTTCGGGCTGAATCTTGCGCGCAGCGGCATAGGCTTCGGCCTTGGCCAGCACGGCCTTCATGGAATTCAGTTGCTGCACGAACACCGGCACCGAGGCCTGATGGAGATTGATCGTCATGGCGTTTCCTTGGGAGTAGCCGCGGCAGATTCCGCGGGAAGTTCTGAAGAGGTGGCGTCCGTCTGCGGTGCAGCAGGGACGGGCACCGCCACCGGCACGGGCGTGGGCGCTTCACCGTGCACCAACTGCTGAACCACCGGTTGCAACGGGAATTCGGTGAGGAACTTGGCACCTGCGTCACGCAGGGCGAGTTCCGTCGCTACCGTCAACGGACCCTCGCTGCCCAGCGAAGAACCGCCGGCCGTGGCGCCATAGCCGGTGTAAACGAGCGAATCCACCAAACGGCCCTGCGCGTCGTGCACGTTCATGCGGAAGCGCAACGTCACCTGGTAAAGCACGCCGCCAGCGTCCCGCGGGGTGACAAACGCGAACTCCTCGACGCGAGGCGCAAGCAGCAGCGGCACGGCCGGCTCACCGGGAGCTTGCAGGCTTTTCACTTCGCGCACGGTGCGGAAACTGGCCTTCGCCATGCGGGTGGCATGGGCCACGGCGGCCTCGCCCAGCGCCACCTGCCAATCGACGTTCCAGCGCTTTTCCTTGTAGACGTAGTGCCGGTATTCGTCATCGAGGTAGAGACCGGCATCCAGTGCCAACGGTTCCACCAAGGGCGTGGGCGAACGGTCCACCGGCCGCACCTGACTGGCGCCGCAACCGGCGAACAGCAGCGGCAGACACCACAAGGCCAGCCGCATTCCTGCCAAGCCACGGAAGATTTCACGCATCGCCTTGCACCCCCCGACCCGATGATACGCCGCGCGTTGGCAACGCGTACCCTGAACTGCGCACTAGTGCAGCAACCCGACGAACGTGCCGCCATTGCGCTGGCAGACAATCCGCATGAGCGTGGCGAAACGCACGCTGGTGAATTGCGGTGCTGCCGGGTCCAGCGGAAAACCGATGGCGTGGATACGCACGAGCCGGTCGCCGCCCTGCTGGCCACTGCGGTTGATACGGTCCACCTGGTCCACCACCTGCTGCACGGACCCACCGGTGAATTCGTCACCGAAGACGTACAGCGAAATCTTGCGGTCCGGGCTCCAGAAAGTACGGATGGCCGCCACGATGCCCTCCACGGGACTGGAGTTCGAGAAAGCCTGCCAATTGCGGAAGCGGTCCAGGATGACCTTGCGCCGTTCCTTCGAATCGGGAATCCACTTGCCGCGGTATTCACCGAACATGTAGCCGCCCTCGTCGTCGAGCACCTGGATGCCCTTCACCTTCGGGTAGACCTCCAGCACCTCGCGCAGCTTCTGTTCCGCCAATCGCCAACTGTAGTTCTGCATGGAACCGGAAGTGTCGACGATGAAGATGATGTATTCGCTGTCCACCGGAATACCACCCACCGGGGCATCCTTGGCGCGCTGGTATCGCTGCCCAAGCAAGCGCTGCATCTCGGCGCTCAGCGTCTGCTGCGCCACGGACAGTTTGCCCTCCAGTTGCGAAGCCACCTCGGCATCCTGCGTGGAGGCCTTGTACTGGCCCTGCACACGGTCCAGTTCCGCACGCATCTGCGCGATACGCGCACGAATGGCCGATAGCTGTTCCTTGCGGCCCACGAGCTTGCGGTCGAGCGCCGCCACATCGCCACGCAAAGCCACCAGCTCCGCTTCGCGCTTGGCGATCAGGCCCTTGAGGTCCACCTCGGTCTGTTCGATGACCTTCGGCGTCCCCACCTGCGTCAGCACCATGATGAGAATGAGCGCGCCGAACGCGCAGCAGATGCAGTCCAGGAAGGACATGCTGAACACCTGGAACTCGCGGTCGCGGCGCCGGCTTCTCATGGCCAGTCCTTCGCCGGGCTCATCACGCCACCGCCAGTGGCATTGGCCAAACGCCAGAAGAGGAACGGCGCCTGCGGGTCGCCTTCCATCGGCATCAGGACAGTACTCACCGGTACACGGCGCGGCAGCACCTTCACCGCTTTCTCGAACAGCTTCGCGCGGTCGTCGCCATCCACCACTTTTTTCAAGAGCGGCGGGCTGGCACCCTGAGTAGGCAGACCATCCGTCACCAGCACGATGAGATCTGGCGTGGGCTGCAGGCGCGACGCCGCGGCGAAGGCATTCTCGAGACTGGTGCCTTCCGCCGGGACCGTCTTGCGTAGCTGTTCCAAGGCACCCGCCACGGTCTTCGCGTCGACCGTCAGCCACTTGTCCATGGAGCCATTCACCAGCGGCCTGGGCTGGGTGTTGAACACGTAGAACTGCGCCTGCACACCCGGCTGCAACTGCGTCGTCAACCAATCCACCGTGGCCACGGTCTGGCGCCACTTCTCGGTGCGCAGTTTCACGCTGTCCGCCAGATGGCGAGTGCGCACGATGTTCACGACCGTTTCGTCCAGCATGCTTGCGGAAGCATCCACCAGAAACAGCACGCGTTGCCCGCTCACGCGCAGACCGGTGAGGTAAAGGCGATTGCCGTCGCCAGCGCGAGGGCGCACGGATTCACCGCCCGGCGTGGGTTTCTTCGCGGTGGCTTCCAACCGCTTGGCGCCCTCTTCCAGCGCGGCGAGGTCCGCCTTCAACTTTTCGAGGCGTTGGCGCCGAGCCAAGGCTTCGCTGGCCGCGGCTTCAGCCTGCGACTGTTCGCGCGTCAGCGTGTCCGCCGCCTGCGTTGCTGCGCCTTGCGCCTGCACTTCCTTCTTCTCGGTCAGCTCCAGCGCGTTGCGCAGCACCACCAGATTGCGCTTCCCCTCCAGCACCTGCTGTTCCACCAGCAGCGCCTGGGCACGCAGGTCGTCCGTCTCCTTCTCGACGTAAAGCTTGCCCTGCGCGG
>JBEGRA010000310.1:0-2713 GCA_041180705.1 Pseudomonadota bacterium
GCGCAGCTGCCAGCAGCATGCCGTCCGTGAACTGCTTCGCGCGCGCCTCCAGCGCACCCTTGAACAGACCGGGGAAGCCCAACACGTTGTTGATGCCCTTGCCGTCCGCCGCAAACGCGGCACCGCGCTGCAGCGCGAGCAAGGGCTCGATCTCCGGGTCCGGGTTCGACAGCGCCAGAATGACCTGCCCGGGACGCACCCACTCCGGCTTGATGAGACCGCGGACGCCGGTGGTGGACACGACGATATCCGCCTCCGCCATGATGGCCTCGAGCGTGGAAGGCTCGCCGCCGAGCGTCTGCAAACGCTCGAGCGCCGCCGGGTTGCGGTCAGCCCCCAGCACGCGACCCACGCCCTGACTGCGTAGCAAGCGCACGATACCCAGGCCGGCCGCGCCCAAGCCCACTTGCCCGATGACACTGTCTTCCAGCCGCCGGCCGACGCGCCGCGCGGCATTCAACAGCGCCGCGAGGGCCACCACGGCCGTGCCGTGCTGGTCGTCGTGCAGCACCGGCTTGTTCAGGCGCGCCCGCAACTTCGTCTCGATGGCGAAGCATTCGGGGGCGGCGAAATCTTCCAACTGGATGGCACCGAAGCTCTGTTCGATGGCGCAGATATGCTCCACCACTTCATCCGGGTCGGTCGCCGTCATGAGGATGGGGTAGGCATTGATGCCCACGAGCGAAGCGAACAGCGCCGCCTTGCCCTCCATGACGGGCAAGCCCGCGAGAGCCCCGATGTTGCCGAGGCCGAGGATGGCCGTACCGTTAGTGATGACGGCGACGGTATTCGGCAGGCTGGTGTAATCCCAAGCGCGCTCCGGGTTGTCGCGGATGGCCAGGCACACGCGGGCCACGCCCGGCGTGTAGACGTCGCGCAGCATCTGGAGCGTATTGATGGGAGCACGGGAGCTCATGGTGATCTTGCCGCCGCGGTGGCGGTTGAACACGCGGTCGCTCTTGCCGACGAAGCGCGCGTTCGGCAGCGCATCGATGCGGCTATAGAGCGTGCGGTCCATCTCCTCGTCCATCTCGAGGGTGAGTTCCCACAGCGTCCTCCCCTGCTCGCGGCGCAACGCGTGCAAGTGCTCGATGACCAGCCCCTCCTCGGCAATGACCTGCAGCACCGCGGCCAGACTGCCGGGCTGGTGGATGGTCTCGACGATGAGGATCTCGGGTATTTTCATGACAGGTTCTCCGCACCACCGGCGCTCTTCGGTGGGCTCTTCGGGGTGCCTATTGTAGCGAGTGGTAACCTAGTCGCCCCAGCACCTCCCGGAGCCCGCCATGGCCAAGGCCATCGACCCATTGGACCTGTTCGACGTCCAGAGCCTGCTCACTGCCGACGAACGGATGGTGCGCGAGAGCGTGGCCCGCCTGGTCGACGAACGCGTCCTGCCCGGCATCCGCGACCACTTCGACAACCACACCTTCCCGCGGGAAATCGTCCCGGAGCTGGCAGCCCTCGGCCTGTTCGGTTCGTCTTTGGAAGGCTACGGCTGCGCCGGCCTGAACTCGGTGTCCTACGGCGTCATCTGCCAGGAACTGGAGCGCGGCGACTCGGGGCTGCGCAGTTTCGTTTCGGTACAGAGCAGCCTCTGCATGTACCCCATCCACACCTACGGCAGCGAGGAACAGCGCCAGCGCTATCTCCCCGGCATGGCCGCGGGCGAACTCATCGGCTGCTTCTGCCTCACGGAACCGCATGGCGGCTCCGACCCGGCCAACATGAAGACCACCGCACGTCGTCGTGGCGACGACTGGGTCATCAACGGCAGCAAGATGTGGATCACGAACTCGCCCATCGCGGATCTCGCGGTGGTCTGGGCCATGACGGACGAAGGCATGCGCGGGTTCATCGTGGAAAAGGGCACGCCCGGCTTCACCGTGCAGGAAATCCACCACAAGTTCTCGCTGCGGGCGTCGCTCACGGGTGCGGTGTTCTTCGACGAGGTGGTGGTCCCCGCCGCCAACCTGCTCCCCGGCACCACGGTGGGCCTGAAGGCCCCGCTCAGCTGCCTGACGCAGGCACGGTTCGGCATCACCTGGGGCGTCATCGGCGCCGCTCAGGCCTGCCTGCAGGAAGCCATCCGCTACACGGCGGACCGCGTGCTGTTCAACCGCCCGCTCGCAGCCAACCAGATGGTGCAAGTGCGCCTCGCGGAAATGGCCCGGAAGATCACCACGGCACAGCTGCTGTCGCTGCAGCTCGGGCGCCTGAAGGACGCGGGCGACATGAACCCGACGCAGGTGTCGCTGGCCAAGTGGAACAACGTGCGCATGGCCATCGACATTGCCCGCGACGCTCGCGACCTGCTCGGCGGCGCCGGCATCAGTGCCGAATATGTGCCCATCCGCCATGCCCTGAATCTGGAAAGCGTCATCACCTACGAAGGCACCGAGACGGTCCACCAGTTGACGGTCGGGCGCGCACTGACAGGCATAAATGCCTTCTGATTTCCGTCGGTATTTTTTCCACTCGTAGTCCAGTACACCCCGAACCCGCTAGTCGCCGGCGAAAAGCCGCTGATTCATAAAGGATTTTTCCAACCGGCACGCCGCGTGCAGTAGGTAGGGGAAACACCCATGAATCAGACTGAAAGGGGTCGGCGTGATGAACCGGATGGGAAACTGGATGCTGGGGATGCTGGCGACGACAGCCACCACCGCTGCTCAAGCCGATAGCCAACTGGGGTCGGTATTCGACACCCCCC
>JBEGRA010000311.1:0-6871 GCA_041180705.1 Pseudomonadota bacterium
GCCATCGTGGTGCTGGAAAACATTTTCCGCCGGCGCGAACTGGGGCAGCCCATGATGCTGGCGGCTGTCGATGGCAGTCGCGAGATCGCGTTCGCGGTCATCGCCACCACCGCCACGCTCACGGCGGTCTTCCTGCCCATCTCTTTCCTGCCGGGCAATATCGGACGCATGTTCCGCGAGTTCGGTTTCACCGTCGCGGCAGCCATTCTTTTTTCGGCGTTGGTGGCGCTCACCCTCACACCCATGATGGCTTCGCGTCTTCCGGAAGATTCCGCCCATGGTGGGCGGGTGGCCAAGGCAGTGAACGGCTTTTTCCAGCGCGTGTCGGCGCGTTATCGTTCCTTGCTGGAGCGCTTCGTGGGGCGCCCTCTGGTGGTGCTGGGTGGAACGCTGGCCATCCTCGTGTTGGCGGTGGCGGCTTACCGTACGCTGCCGTCTGAATTCGCGCCCACGGACGACCGTGGCATCGCCTGGATCAGTATCACGGCGCCGGAAGGTTCCAGTCTGTCCTTCACCGACGGCTACCTGCAGCAGGTCGAGGCCGTGCTGGCCGAGGAGCAGGCGGAGCATGGCGACATTCGTCGTTATCTGTCTCGTCTGCCCGGTGGTTATGGCGGCGGCAGCGGTGAAGTGAATACTGCCCGCGTATCGCTCCTCCTCGAGGACTTCGGCACGCCCGGTCGCCGTCCCATGAAGGAAGTCATCGCTTCCGTTTCCAAGCGGTTGGAAAAAATTCCCGGTATCCGTACGAGTGTCGTGCCCATGACTTCCTTCGGCGTGCGCGGCGGCAGTTCGCCCATGCAGGCGGTCATCGGCGGGCCCGATTACGAGAAGCTTTCGGCGTGGTCGAAGAAACTCCAGGCCCTGGCCGAAGATTCCGGCCTCTTCATCAACCTCGACAGCGACTACAAAGAGCGCAAGCCGCAGGTGATGGTGGCCGTCGACCGCGACCGTGCCGCCGATCTTGGTGTGTCCTTGCAAGCCGTGGGCCGCACGCTGGAGACGATGCTCGGCTCGCGCATCGTTACCACCTACGTCGACCGTGGCCGCGAATACAACGTGGTGCTCCAAGGACGTGCCGACGAGCGTCAGACCACCACGGACCTGACCAACCTCTACGTTCGGTCCGACCGTACCGGAGCTTTGGTCCCCATGTCCAATCTCGTGAAGTTGCGCGAGGTGGCAGGTGCCGCCGCCCTCAACCGTTTCGATCGGCTGCGTTCCATCACCATCAGCGGTTCGCTGGCACCCGGTGTCAGCTTGGGCGAAGGCGTGAAGTGGTTCCAGGACACCGTACGTCGCGAACTGCCGACCACTGCCCGCTTGTCGTTCGACGGCGAAAGCCGCGAGTATCTGAAGAGCGGTGGCCAGCTTTACCTCATGTTCCTCATGGCCATCGCCGTGGTGTTCCTGGTGCTGGCAGCGCAGTTCGAAAGCTTCCGGCACCCCTTGGTCATCATCACGACCGTCCCTCTGGCATTGCTGGGGGCGGTGCTGGGCCTGAAGGCGTACCAGTGGGCTGGCGCCGACGGCGCCAGCATCAACATCTACAGCCAGATTGCCGTCATCATGCTCGTCGGCATCGCGGCCAAGAACGGTGTGCTCATCGTCGAGTTCGCCAACCAGCTGCGCGATCGGGGTCTGGCTCTGCGCGAAGCCATCATCGAAGCGGCGGCCACGCGCTTGCGCCCGGTGCTCATGACCAGCCTGTGCACGGCAGTGGGTGCGCTGCCGTTCCTGTTCGCGCACGGCGCCGGCGCGGAACAGCGCAAGCCCATCGGCATCGTGGTGTTCTATGGCACGACCATCTCGGTGCTGCTGACGCTGTTCGTGGTGCCGGCGGTCTACGCCATCATCTCGCGCAATGCCCGTTCGCCTGAATACACCTCGCGGCTCATCGCTGCGCTGCGCGGCAATGAGCCGTCAACGGAACAGGGCCCGACGTCTGGTCATGGGCACGGGGAGACCTGACCGGATGGCTGCAACACCCGTCGCCGACAGCCTCGCCGATCTGGACGCGTTGCCGGAGATGCCTGCGACAGGTGGTGCGGCCGAACCCGGCGAGCACACCCAGAACTTCAAGCGCCTGCAGGCGCGCTTGCGGGGTTTGGTCGGCAAGGCCATCGACGACTACCGGATGATCGGCGAGGGCGACCGCGTGATGGTCTGCCTCTCCGGTGGCAAGGACTCCTACACCCTGCTGGACCTGCTGCTGTCGTTGCAGCGCAGTTCGCCGGTGCGCTTCGAGCTCGTCGCCGTGAATCTCGACCAGAAGCAGCCCGGCTTTCCGGCTCACGTGTTGCCCGAATATCTCGCCGCGCTTGGCGTGCCGTACCACATCATCGAGCAGGACACCTATTCGGTGGTGAAACGGGTAGTGCCCGTCGGCAAGACGCAATGCGGGCTGTGTTCGCGACTGCGTCGCGGCGCGCTGTACCGTTGGGCGGCAGAAAACGGCATTACCAAGATTGCGCTCGGCCACCACCGCGACGACATCGTCGAGACGCTGTTTCTCAACCTGTTCCACGGTGGGCGCTTGAAGGCCATGCCGCCGAAGCTGCTATCGGACAATGGTCGGCATATCGTCATTCGTCCGCTGGCCTACGTGCCTGAACGCGAGATTGCGCGCTATGCGCGGGCGCGTCGCTTCCCCATCATTCCCTGCACTTTGTGCGGCTCGCAGCCCAACCTGCAGCGTGAGGCGGTGTCGCGCATGCTCGCGGAGTGGGAGCAAGCGTCGCCGGGACGTATCGAAACCATCTTCTCGGCCATTCGCACCGTGGCGCCTTCGCAGCTCGCGGACACGAACCTGTTCGATTTCCGTGGACTCGAGGCGCGTCGCGCCGGGCTCCCGCGGGATTTGTCGGACGACGAAGTGGAGGCCGAAATCGATGGCTGAAACATTGGTCGCAGGTTCACCGGGGCCCTACCGTGGCAGTTATTGGGTGCTGCCCGGTCGCCTTCTTGCGGGGCCCTATCCGGGGCGGTCGGACCCGGACGAGACCGAAGAGCGTTTGTTGCGGCTGCGTGAAGCCGGGGTGCGTCACGTGTTCGATCTGACGCAGCCCGGTGAACTGCCGCCTTACGCCGGCTTCCTGCCCGACCCTTTCGATGAAGATGCCGTCGACCATCTGCGTCGCCCCATTCGCGATCATGGGGTTCCCGAGCCCTTGCAGATGGCGGAAATCCTCGACGAGATGGGCGACCTCATCGATTCGGGGGAATGCGTCTACGTGCATTGCCGTGCGGGCATCGGTCGCACCGGCACCGTCATCGGCTGCTATCTGGCGCGCCTGTTCGGTGATGGCGAGCGTGCGCTCGATCACTTGATGGGACTGTGGCAGGCGAGTGGTTGCCACAAGGATTACCCCCACGTGCCGGAAACGGTGCCGCAGCAGCGTTTCGTCGGCGAATGGTTGCGGCATGATCCGCAGCGGGGCCGGCGTTGAGTGTGGCGACCGACGAGGCGCAAGCCGAGGTCATCGGTCGCCTGAGTGAGCGTTACCGCGGCTTGTTGCTGGGGCTCGCCATCGGCGATGCGCTAGGCATGCCGGTACAGCATCGCCGGCGCGGTACGTTCACTCCCGTCGGCGATTTGCTGGCCGGCGGCCCTTTCGATCTTCCGCGAGGCGCCTGGACCGACGATACCGCGCAGGTCCTCTGTATCGCTGAAAGTCTGGCGGAGTGCGGGCAGGTGGACTTGCACGACCTGCAGGCGCGTCTGGTCCTGTGGCAGCGTGAAGGGCGGCTCTCCAGTACGGGCCAGTGCATCGGCATTACGGCGAGCACCGCTCGCGCCTTGGTGGCTGCGCATGGCACTGGCACCATGGCAGAGTTGCCCGCTGCCAGCACACGCCCGGAGCGCGAACCACTGGTGCGCGCAGGTGCCGTGGTGGCGTGGGCGCAGCCCGACTTGCTGGTGGGTGTGCGCTTGGCGCAGCAGGCGGTATTGCTGACACACGCTTCCGCGTTGGCGGTGGATTGTGCGGCAGCCTATGCGGTGTTGCTGGCTGGTGCGCTGCGTGGTGTGCCAGCGGCGGACTTGCTCGCTCCCGATTACGTGGTCGATGAGTTGGCAGCTTGTGGTGCCGGAGAGCCGGCCTTGCACCCGGCGGTCCTCGACTTGCTGCGCGGTGCCTGGCGTGACGTTCCCGAAGCACGTCTCGCCGGTGTATGGGTGAAAGACACCGGAGCACTGGAAGGTCTCGCGGTTGCCTTGGGCACCTTGCATCGCGGACGCGCTTCGTATCGGGCCGGTGTGCTGTGGGCGGTGAACCTGGGTGGTGAAGCGGATACCAATGGTGCCATCGCCGGTCAGTTGCTGGGGGCCTTGCATGGCGCACCTGCATTGCCTGCCGGTTGGGTGGCAGCCGTGGCTGGTGCTTCCCTGCTGGAAGATCTTGCGGATCGCTTGCTGGCGGCAGCGTTGGCGCGTTTGGCCAGTCTCGTCGCCTGAAGTCGCGCAGACGAGCGCGTTGCCTTGGGTGCTACGCGTGGTTGGCGCCGTCGCGGTATCATGATGGGCTGTCATGAAATCGCGCAAAATCCTCATCGCTACCCACGAGACGCTCATCCCGCCGGAGTCGGTCGATGGCTTGAGCATGCAGCAGGTGGATACCTTCCGCGTCGAATACGACGTCCGCGAGGCTCTGCGTCGCCTCGGGCATCAAGTCGAATTCGTGGGCATGGGGGATAGCGTTGCGCGCCTGCGCGAGGCGGTGCAGGCGACCGCTCCCGATATCGTCTTCAATCTGCTCGAGGAATTCGGCGGCATCGTCACCTACGACCATCACATGGTCGGAGTGCTGGAGCTATTGCGGCAACCTTACACGGGGTGCAACCCCCGCGGCATGATGATTTCGCGCGACAAGGTGTTGACCAAGCAATTGCTCGCTTATCACCGCATCCCCACACCGGATTTCAGTGTCCACCGGCGTGGACGTCGCATCGTCGTGCCCCGTCGCCAGCGCTATCCGGCCTTCGTGAAGAGCGCCACGGAAGATGCCTCCCTCGGAATCGCGCAAGCCTCGATGGTCGAAGACGAGGCCCGCCTGCGCGAACGCATCGACTTCATCCACTCGCAGGTGCAGAGCGATGCCCTCGTGGAGGATTACATCCCGGGGCGCGAAATCTACATGGGTGTGCTCGGCAACGACAGGCTCACGGTGTTGCCGCCGCGCGAACTTCACTTCGGTGCATTGGCTGATGGGCAGGTCCCCATCGCTACGCGCAAGGTGAAGTGGGACCGCAAGTACCAGGCGCGTCACGGTATCCAGCAGATCGATGCGGAAGCGTTGCCGCCCGGTTTGCACGAACGGCTCATTGGTGCATCGAAGCGCATATTCCGGGCGCTGCACCTTTCCGGTTACGCGCGCATGGACTTCCGCGTGCGGGACGACGGCGCCATCTTCGTGCTGGAAGCCAACTGCAACCCGAACCTGGCGGCCATCGAAGACTTTTCGCGGTCCGCGCAGCGCGCCGGCATTGGTTACGACGCGCTCATTGCGCGCATCCTCTCGCTGGGCATGGCTTACCGAGCTGCCTGGTCGCTTTGAACCCGGCTGTCGGCAGCAAGCTGCCTCCCACAAGACGCTGCTGAGAGGATGGGCTGCTTCCACCAGTCAGCTTGCCAGTGGATTGCTGCCCCCACAGCCGTCCTTGCCTGTGGGAGCGAGCTTGCTCGCGACTCTTACAAGTGCTTCTGCAACCAGTCGAGCACCTCGGCGTGCCACTGCAATGAGTTGGCCGGTTTCAGGATCCAGTGGTTTTCATCCGGGTAGACCACCAGCCGGCTTTCGATGCCGCGGCGCTGCAGCGCGGTGAAGGCCGCCAGCCCCTGCGAATAGGGCACGCGGAAGTCCTTCTCGCCATGGATGACGAGCATGGGCGTCCGCCACTGGTTGATGAAGTTCGCCGGATTGAATTCTTCGTGCTTCGAAGGATTGGCGAAGTAGGGCCCACCGTTTTCCCACTCGGCGAACCACAGTTCTTCGGTGGTGTAGTACATCGAGCGGGTGTCGAAGATGCCGGCGTGGTTCACGATGCACTTGAAGCGGTCGGACCAGTTGCCCGCAATCCAGTTCATCATGAATCCGCCATAGGAAGCGCCGAGGGCGCAGGCGCGGCTACCATCCAGCCAGTCGAAACGCTTGGTCGCCGCTTCAAGGCCCAACTGCAAATCTTGCAGGGGCTTGCCGCCCCAGTCCTGGCTGATGGAATCGGTGAACGCCTGGCCATAGCCCGGCGAGCCGTGGAAGTCGATGAACACGGCGGCGTAGCCTGCGCCCGCATAGATTTGCGGATTCCAGCGATAGCTCCAGTTGTTCGCGAAGCTGGACTGCGGGCCGCCGTGCACGATGAAGGCGATGGGGTACTTGTGCCCCGGCTCGGCATTCCAGGGCTGCATGACATAGCCATGCACGGTGTCGCCATTGGCGCCCGCGAAGCTGAACTGTTCCGCGTGGCCGAGGCGCACCTTGGCAAGGCGCGAGGCATTCACGTCCGTGAGGCGTTGTGCCGGTGCGGGCATGCCGGTGTTCTTCGCTGTCTTGGCGGGGAGCGCTACGCGATAGAAATCCGCGGGCGCAGTCAGCGACTGCATGGCGGTGACGATGAAACCGTTGCCGACCACGAACTGCGTGGTCGCACCCTCGCCGGTCAGACGGGTACGTGCGCCGGTGCGGGCGTCGATACGCACCAGGGGGTGTTGCCCCAGGTCGTCGCCGTTCACGACCAGCGATTGTCCATCCGCGGTCCAGGCGAGACCAGCCACCGAGTTGTCCCAATCCGCTGCCGGTTCGCGCACGGCACCGGTGGCCAGGTCCATCAGCTTCAGGGCGAAGCGGTCCGCCTCGAAGCCGGGACGACGCAT
>JBEGRA010000312.1:0-3673 GCA_041180705.1 Pseudomonadota bacterium
CGCCCACGCTCACCGCCGCCACGCCGGGCTTCCACAGCACCAAGCTGAACTTCACGGCACCTGCTTCCACCGGGTCTTCCGCCATCGTGCTCTACACCGCCACCTGCAACGACGGCACCCGGTCTCTGGTGGGAAGCGGCACGGGCAGCCCGATAACCGTGGCCGGCCTCACGGAAGGGGTGCGTTACCAATGCGCCGTGCGCGCGACGAACTCCACCGCCGAAAGCCCGGACAGCACGGCATTGGCGGTGACTCTCGCTGCCACGAATGCTACACCGCCCGCCCCTCCCACCGGCCTCACGGTCACCGCCGGCAATGGCAGCCTCACGCTGCGGTTCACTGCTCCCGCCGCCGATGGCGGCGCCCCCATCGTCGGCTTTCAAGCCAACTGCGGCGGGTTCACCGGCAGTGCCGTCGCCAGCCCCATCGTGATCGGTGGGCTACCGAATGGCATTCCGCGCACCTGTACCGTGAGCGCAGTGAATGACCAAGGGGCCAGCCTCGGCTCGGTAGCCGTCACGGCAACTCCCACGGTCGGCGCCGGCGGGCCGGTGCCACCCGGCATTCCGACCAGCGTCACCGGCACTGCCGGCGACGCCGTCGTCAGCATTGCGTTCACTTCCCCGAACAGCGACGGCGGCTCGCCCATTACTAGCTACGTCGTCCAATGCAATGGCGGTGGCCAAGCGTTCACCACCACCGGGCTCACCAGCCCTGTGCGGTTAGCCGGCCTGCAGAACTCCACCGCCTACAACTGCACCGTTGAGGCCCGCAACGCCTTCGGCGGCAGCACCGCCGTGGCAGCCGGCACCCTCACGCCTGCCGCGGGCCTTGGGAAATTCGCCAGCGCTCTCGGCTCAGCCAACATTGCTACCACCCTCCAGGCGCTGGCCGCGGACGGCGTCACCGGCGTGGTCATCACTCTGCGGGGCAACGACGGCACGCTGTATCGCGGCGACGACGTGACGGTGAACCTCAGTTCCACCTGCAGCGCGCGCGGCCAGGCGACGCTCGACGCGAGCGTGACTGCGCATGAAGGCCAGGCCGTGGCGACCTACGAGCCCACCGGCTGCGTCGGCCCCGACACCATCACCGCCACCGTCTCCGGCGCCAGTCTCAGTGCGCAGACCCGCGTCGTGGTGAGCGCTCGCGCGCTGCTGTCCGCGAAGGCCAGCCTTGGCAAGCGTCTGTTCTTCGACACCGGCATGTCCGCCACGGGCAACCAAAGCTGCGCCAGTTGCCATGCCCCTGCGCACTTGTACTTGGCTCCGAACCGCAACGCCACACAGAAGGGAGGCCTGACCGGGCAGGTAGCCGGCCTGCGCTCCTCGCCTTCAGTGGCCTACACCGGGCATTTGCCCGATTTCCAATTGGTGACGAATGCCGCCGGAGTTCAGGTGCCGCGCGGTGGTTTCATGTGGGATGGACGCAGCGCGGATTTGAAGGCGCAAGTGTTACCGCCCATGCTCGGTGCATTGGAGATGGCCAACGTCACCAGCGCCGCCGTTTTGCTGAAACTGCTGACACGCCCCTATCTGGCGACCTTCCGCACCGTGTTCGGCGACACCACCGCCACCACCAACGCCGACACCGTACTGGCCAACATCGCCGACGCCATCGCCCAGTACGAAAAGGAAGACCCTTCGTTCGCGGCGTTCAACAGCAAATACGATGCCGTGCAGGCGGGCCTCGCGAACTTCACGGCGCAGGAAGCGCGTGGCCAATTGCTGTTTCTGGCCCCGGCCCACGGCAACTGCGTGAATTGCCATTCCCCCCGCAACGGCGCAGGCACGGCACGTACGGCGCCCCTGTTCACGGACAGCGGCTACCACGCATTGGGCGTGCCACGCCAATGGGCACTGGCCTACAACGACGACAGTGCCGTGCAGGCGCTGTTCGCTGCCCTGGGCCTTGGCAATCTGCTGAATGGCAGCGTGCTGGGTGCCCCCAACCATCTGTTCTTCGATCTGGGCGCCTGCGGGCCAGTACGCACGCTCACCACGCCGGACCCCGCGCGCTGTGGCCAGTTCCGCACCCCGGCGCTGCGCAACGTCGCGGCGAAAGCGGCGTATTTCCACAACGGCGTGTTCACGGACCTGAACCGCGTGGTGGATTTCTACGCCAACCGGGATACTGCCACGGCACGGTTCTTCCTGACGCTGGGTGGCGCTACCGACGTGGCACTTAACGACTTGCCCACCCAGTTCCAGACGAACCTGTTTCGCGGTGCGCCGTTCGGGCCGGCTCCGGGCAACGGTGCCGTGCCGCGGTTCAGTCCGGCGGACGTGCAGGACTTGGTCGCTTTCCTGTGTACGCTCACCGACGGCTTCGACCCGACTAGGCCCGAAGCCTCCCGACTGCCCACACAGTGCGATGCCGCAGTGCGTCGCTAGGGATTGCCCGCCGGAAACTGCGACCCACGTACAGGCTACCTGGCCCATCAACGGGTAGTCTTGCCCTGGTATCTGGTCGCCCCCGGCCAGGGCAGTGGTCAAGTGCGCAAGAAAATCCTCATCCAGTTCCTGGTCTCGAACCTGTCGACGGTGGCGACCTTCGCCCTGACCGTGGTGCTGTCGCGCCTGCTCACGCCCGGAGAAATCGGCCTGTTCTCCATGGGTGCGGTACTGGTGGGCTTTTCCCATGTGTTCCGCGACTTCGGCGTCGCCAGCTACATCAAGCGCCAGCCGGTCATGTCGCCAGAAGTACTACGCCCGGCCGCCGGTGTGCTCTACACCACGTGCTGGAGCATGGCTGCCCTGCTCTTCCTCGGTTCGAATCTCTGGGCCCGCTTCCTTGGTCACCCGGAAGTGGCGGAAGTGGTCCGCGTGCTGGCCATCGGTTTCATTTTCATTCCGTTCGGTGCGCTGCCCCAGGCCGTCCTCGGCCGCGAAATGCGTATCGAAATTTCCGCTTACGTCACACTCACGGCAGCCGCTGCTTACGTCACCGCCTCCATCCTGTTCGCGCGGGCAGGCTTCGGCTACATGACCATGCCTTGGGCCAATCTGGTGAACATCCTCGTCACCGGTATCGGGTTCCAATTGGCCAAGCCCCGCGGCGTAGATACGCGTCCCGTGTTCCATGGCTGGGGCCGAGTAGTAGGGTTCGGCAGCGGCGCGGTGCTGGAGCCTGCGCTGAAAGCGCTGGATGCCAGCCTGCCGGACGTCCTGCTCGGGCGCATGGCCACGGCGCGACTCGTGGGTCTGCACAGCCGCGCGAACTCCACCGTCGGCATGATCAATACGGCCATCGGACCTTCGGTGCAGTATTTCGCGCTGCCGTATCTGGCGAAAAAGTTCCACGAAAGCGCGCCGCTGGGGGATGAGATTCGCCGTGGCATGGCACTGCTCACGGGCATTGTCTGGCCGGCACTTGCCTTCACCGCCAGCCTTGCCACGGCCATCGTCAGCTTTCTCTACGGGGCGCAATGGGTGGCTTCGGCCGTCGCCATTCCCTGGCTGTGCCTTGCCGCCGCATCCGCCTGTCTCTTCACGCTGGTGGCCCCTGCACTGACTGGCATGGGCCGCCCGTACCTCGCTGCGTTACCGCTCGCCATTTCAGTGTCCAGCAAAGCCTGCCTCGCGTACCTGCTGTTCGACGGCACCCTCGGCGGCTTCGCCCGGGGCATGGGCCTCGGCGAGCTGCTCTCCATTCCGGCTTACTTGTGGCTGCT
>JBEGRA010000313.1:0-3305 GCA_041180705.1 Pseudomonadota bacterium
TCATTCGTCGGCTGTTTCTAGGCCGCCAGGGGATATGAATCATGGATGAAGGCACTCGGATCCTGCACGAACTCCCGGCAATCGGCCGTTTCCTCGGCTACTGCCGCATTCGTTCGGTCCCTTCGAAGACCGTCATCATCCACGCCGGAGACCTGCCCGACGTCCTTTACTACGTCATCTCTGGCTCCGTCGAGGTGATGATCGAGGACGAAGAAGGCAACGAGATGGTGCTGGCCTACCTCAGCAAGGGCCAGTTCTTCGGCGAGATGGGACTGTTCCACGAACAGCCCACCCGCAGCGCCTGGGTGCGTACGCGCCAGAGCTGCGAACTCGCGGAAATGACCTACCAGCGCTTCCGCCAGATTGCTGCCGAAAGCCCGGGCCTCATCTTCGAGTTGGCCACGCAGCTGGCCACTCGCCTCGACCGCACGAACCGCAAGCTCGGCGATCTGGCGTTCGTCGACGTCACCGGTCGCGTGGCGCACGCCATCATGGACCTGTGCAACGAACCGGAAGCCATGACGCATCCGCAGGGCATGCAAATCAAGGTCAGCCGCCAGGAACTCTCGCGTCTGGTGGGATGCTCGCGCGAAATGGCGGGCCGCGTGCTGAAGGCGCTGGAAGACCAGGGGCTGCTGAAAGCCACCGGCAAGACCATCGTGGTGTACGGCGCGCGCCCGAAGCCGCGCCAGAAGCCGGGCCTCATGCCGCCGCGCGATGTGAAGGCCCTGAAGGCCGCCGCCACGGGCTGACGCCCCGTCGCGAGCAAGCTCGCTCCCACAAGAAGCCAAAAGGCCGGGAGCGAGCCATACCCCACGGGAAGAATGACTGTCCTGTGGGTGTCGCGAGCAAGCTCGCTCCTACAACGAGTTCATCTAGACTTTTTGTGGGAGGGAGCTTGCTCCCGACTCTTCGTTCGATAGCCCTGTGGGAGGGGGCTTGCTCCCGACTCTTCAGCCGATGGCCGTGCGCATCGCCGCAATCGTCGCCGCATAGTCCGGCGAATTGAAGATGGCGGAACCCGCCACGAACGTGTCCGCTCCCGCCGCCGCAATGGCCGCGATGTTGTCTTCCTTCACGCCGCCGTCAATCTCCAGCCGCACCGCGCGACCACCCGCAGCCACCTGCTCATCGATACGCGCACGCACCGCACGCAGTTTGTCGAGCGCAGATGGGATGAACTTCTGCCCACCGAAGCCCGGGTTCACGCTCATGAGCAGCACCAAGTCCAGCTGCGGCAGGGTATGGTCGAGCCAGCCCAGCGGCGTGGCCGGGTTCAACACCAGCCCCACCTGGCAGCCCTGATCGCGGATGAGGCCGATGGTGCGGTCCACATGGTTGCTCGCTTCCGGGTGAAAGCTGATGAGCGTGGCGCCGGCTTTGGCGAAGTCGGGCACCAGCCGGTCCACGGGCTCCACCATCAAGTGCACGTCGATGGGGGCCTTCACGCCATGCTTGCGCAGTGCCTCGCAAACCAAGGGCCCGATGGTGAGATTGGGGACGTAGTGGTTGTCCATCACGTCGAAGTGGACCCAGTCCGCGCCGGCCGCCAGCACGGCGTCCACGTCGGCCCCAAGTGCGGCGAAGTTGGCGGAAAGGATGGAAGGAGCGATGACGGCGGACTGACGGGCGGACATGGGGCCTCGGCTGGGAGAACTTCCACCGCGGCACCTGCCGCAGCGCAGGCGCGAATTCTACCGTGCGCGGCCGACGCCGCGCGCCCACTCAACTGCGCGAGAGCAGTTTGGCCACTTCGACGATGGCCGGCACGCCGCCCGCCATCATGAAATGCACCGGCGTTTCGCCCTTGTAGGGCACTTCCTTGCGCGGCTCATGAGCCCAGCGCCAGACGCGGTCCCCAGCCACACCGCGGTTTGCGAGCGCGGCATGAATGCCTGCCAGCAGCGCAATGCGCTTCTGCTGCACGGCGGTCAGCCGTGGGCCTTGCCCAGCGCGGTAGCGCACGAGCACGGCAACGGACGGGCAATGCAGCAACTTGCACTGCTGCAAGTCGGAGAGCTCCCACGCGTCGGACAGGCGAAAGAAGGCCGCCAACCCCGGCGGTGCGAGGATGGGGCTGCGGGGCGCGCTGCGTTCAGCGGAGACCACGGGCGTCGCGGATGATTTCCCAGGCTTCACGGATACGCTGCGTCTTTTCCTTGGCCACTTCCATCATTGCCGGCGGAAGTCCGCTCGCGGCTAGCTTGTCCGGGTGATTTTGGCTCATCTGGCGCCGATATGCGCGGGTAACGGCGGCATCGTCCTCCGCGGCGGCCACCCCGAGCGTGGCGTAGGCGGCTGCCAGACGGTCGGCCGGGGACAAGGTGGTCGGGCGCCGCGCCCCGCCGGAACCGCTGCCGAAACCGCCGGAATGGCCATTTGTGCCGGCATTTCCAGTGCCATTGCTGCTGCCGTTTGCGCCGCCCGCACCGGCACCGGCACCGCCTCCGCTGCGTCCGTTACCGGACGCGTGGTGGTGGAACAGGCGCGCAGAAGCTTCCATGCGGATGAACTCGAGCCCGCTGACGCCCAGCCCCGCGGCGGTCTTCTGGAGGATTTCGCGCGGCCGACCGCGCAAATCGTTGCCCGCCAGCGCCGCCAGCAACTGCAGTTGCAGGAACATGCTGCGCAGGTCCGGGCGCCCGCGGCAAAGACCGCCTACGCGCTGGATGACGGCATCGAGGTCGAATTCGGGGGCCTTGCCGCGCGTGTAGGCAGCGATGGCCGCCTGCCGCTGGCCCTCGTCCAGCCGCAGCATCTGCATGGCGGCGCGCGCGGCGCTGATCTCATCCTCGCTGATGCGCCCATCGCTCTTGGCCACACAGCCCATGACCGCGAACGCGCCATCCAGCCACTGCGCCTGCTGCTGCGGGCCGTATGAACGCGGCGTTCCCCGGCTCCGACGTTCATCCAGCGCATGGCCCAGCACCAGCCCGACGAACGCCCCGACGGGGTGCCGCACGAGCAGGAAACCAATCACCACGCCAAGCAACTTGCCGAGCCAACGCATCCGGACTAGGTTAGCAGGCTCTGCAACGCTCTACCCGGTACCCCGTCATGTCCTCGTGCTCCTCCTCGTCCGCCCTGTTCGAATCGGAACTCCCTCACCTGAAGCTGCTCCACCGCGGCAAGGTGCGCGATGTCTACGAGGCGGACGAGCAACATCTGCTCATCGTCACCACGGACCGGCTGTCGGCGTTCGACGTCATCCTGCCGAACCCCATTCCGGGCAAGGGGCAGGTGCTGACGGAAGTGGCGAACTTCTGGTTCGCGCGGACCACGCACATCATCGGCAACCACCTGGC
>JBEGRA010000314.1:0-3864 GCA_041180705.1 Pseudomonadota bacterium
ACGGATGATGCCTTCGGGTGTGGTGACGACCACGGCGTCCGGCATGCTGTTCAGCACCAAGTCGAGATAGTTGCGACTGATGGTGGTCACTTTCAGCCGCTGGCGGAGATATTCCACGGCCTGCGCCATCTCGCCAATCTCGTCCTGCCGCTCGAGCGTGAGCGTTGCTTCGTAGTCGCCGCCGGCGAGCCGTTCCGTGCTGCGGCGAACGCGTACCACCGTGTCGCGCATGTTGCGGCCCATCGCCCAAGCGGTGAGCAGGCTGGACAGCATGACCAGAGTGGCGATGACAGCGAACGAGCGCAGGTGAATCATCGCGTCTGCCTGCTCGCGCAGGGCGATGCCCTTGCGGAGCTCGGTTTCCTGCTCGGTGAAGCCGTTGAGGTTCGCCCAAAGCGTCAGTTCTCCCACCGTCTGACCGGCGGGGTTGTGGAGTTCCCGGCGGTAGGCTCGGGTCTCGGTCGGGGTATTCGGGTTGCCGTGCGCCGCGAGCGTCCTGCCATGGGTATCGGTGATGCGGTAGGCGGCGAGTTCCGGATGCATGGCCAGTGCACGGATGACGGTGGTGCTTTCCAGATGCGTGCCGGACGCAATGAGCTCGGCGAGCTCCGTTTCCAGCAGCTTGGCGGTGAGTTGAACATGCCGTCCGCGCGCGTTTTCCATGAAGCGGCGCGCGCTCTTGAACACGCCCTCTTCGAGGCGTTGGGTCTGGTCGGCGTGGTCCAGCCAAAGCGTTCCGCCCACGGCCAGCGAGACGGCAAACCCGAACAGGGCACCGATGGCTAGCGTCTTGGGCAGGATGCGCAGGGAATTCCACATGTCGAGGGCAATGATAGTCGCTGGGGATTTTCCGCGGACGGCAACAGGTCACAGAACGTGTCCAGGTTCGGGCAGAATTCCCGATATGAGCTACGGTGTTTTCCCCATTTTTGCGGCGGCCCTGACCGGGCGTGACGAGAGCGCACTCGTCACGCTCGAAGGGGGCGCGCAGCGGTGCCACGTTGCAGCGTTGCAGCCGTGGCAAGCATTGGTAGCTGCGGCTGCACGAGATGGCATCGAATTGGCTGCCGTGAGTGCTTACCGCAGCTTCGCAGCGCAGGAAGCCATCTGGAATGCGAAGTGGCGTGGCGAGCGCGCTGTACTGGACAGGTCTGGGTGCAGCGTCGACATGAGCGCACTCGATGACCGGCAGCGTGTGGCCGCCATCCTCGCCTGGTCTGCTTTGCCCGGTGCCAGCAGACACCATTGGGGAACGGAGTTCGACGTGATCGACCGTGCGGCATTGCCTGCGGGTTATCGCGTGCAGTTGGTGCCGGCGGAATATGCTGCGGGTGGGCCTTTCGAAAGGCTCGGCGCTTGGCTGGATGAAAATCTGGCGAAGCTGGGTTTTCATCGGCCCTACCGGCGCGACCGCGGCGGCGTGGCGCCGGAGCCTTGGCATTTGAGTTGTACTGCAGTATCCGCTCAAGCGTCGCGGCGCTTTCGCCTCGAGCACTTGCGCGAAGCCATCGCGAGTTCGGCGATGGAGGGGCGCGAGACAGTTCTGGAAGAACTGCCTGCGCTGTACGAACGCTACGTGCGCTTGGTGGACCGACCGCCACCGTTACGCAAGCGCCGCACGAAGTAGCCGGGGAGCCAGCGCTTCAGGCGCCACATCCAGCGCGAATCCGCGGGCAGTGCGAGGTGGAACTTGCCGCCGTCCACGGCTTCGAGAATGGCTTTGGCACACTGTTCGGCGGTGAAGTTGCTGCTTTCCATCCAGCGACGGGCCGTGGCCATTTCCTTGGCGCCGGCGCGGGCCGTGTCCAGCAGGCGCGTCTGGAAGAACGTGGGCATGACGGCCAGCGCATTCACCTTCGTGCCGCCGAGTTCGGCAGCCAACGTTTCGGTGAGCGAGATGACTGCCGCCTTGGAGGCGTTGTACGCCCCCATGAGCGGCGGCGCTGCGAAACCGGCGGCTGAAGCAATGTTCACCACGGCAGCGCCATCCGGTGCGGCCTTCAGGTGTGGCAGCGCCAGACGGCTTCCGGTGGCGACGGCTACCACGTTGATATCGAGAATCCAGCGCCAGTCTTCGGTGGGCGTGGTTTCCATGCGCCCGGCCGCCGCGACGCCGGCGTTGTTCACCATGAGCTCGAGGCCACCGGTGGTGCCGGTGAAGCTGTCGATGGCTGCCGCAAAGGCGCCATCGTTGGTGACATCGCCGAGGTAGTCGTAGACGGTCCCGCCGGCTTCGCGCAGGGCGGGTGCAGTTTCGGCAAGTCGCTGGGCCTCGCGGTCGAAACGACCGATGGTCCAGCCCGCCTTGGCGAGTTCGGTGGCGAGAGCAAGCCCGAGGCCGCTACCGGCCCCGGTGATGAAGGCACGGCGTCGCGACCAGCGCGCGCCGAGCCGCGCAGCGGCTTCAGGCATTCCAGACGTCCTTGAGCTTCCTGACCATCAGGGAGCGGACTTCCGGCATGGGGTTGGGGTCCCGGGTGAACACCGGCGGCTGGCGCCGCAGAAGCGGCCAGTTGCCGGTGCGGAGCACCTGCTGCAGGAAGAGCATCATCCCGTCGATGGCCTCGATGTACGGGTTGCGCCCAGCGTACAACACTTCCATCAGGTGGTACGAGCCTTCGAACGAGCCTTCGAGACGTTCGCGCCGCGTGGCGCTGACGAACATGGGGGTTCGGCGCAGCAAGTCCAGACCGGAAGCGTAGTGCACCACCACGCGCCCGTCGGGTGAACGGCCATGCGCCATGCCGGCGAGCACGAATTCGGGGTAAAGCCGGTCGCGGCATTTTTCGAGGTAGCAGCGGTCCGAAAACTGCGCGAGCAGGTCGGCGGTGCCGAGCAGGTGGCCGATCTTGCGATCGCGCGGGTCGGGCGTGTGGATGCGTTCCAGTGGCACTTCGTAGCCGGTGTAGTGCACCACTTGCGTCGCCACGTCCACCCAGTGGGCCATGCCTACGGTCGGCAGGAACTTGCCCAGGATGCGCGCGCTGCGCGAGACGTGCGAGCGCGTCAGTTCAGCCCCGTTCTTGAACGGCTCGCCGGTTTCACGGACATAGCCGGCATCGTGGAAGAGTGAAGTGATGAGGCCCATGGCAGCGCGGTCCGCGCCCAGACGCCATTCGAGTGGGCGCGACTTTTCCCAGGCCACCAGCAGGCGCGCCATGGCGAGGACGTTGTCCAGCGTGTGCTGCCGGTCGTGATAGACCGTGTCGATGCCCAGATAGCCGGGAATCTGGCCAGCGAAGAGGTGTTCGATGAACTCGAAGGCGGCATCGATGGGCTGGAAAGAGGCTTCCGGCCACTGGTTGACATAAAGATGTTCGACAGCCTGGCGGGTGGCGCTGACCGAACTGACCTGAACGGTGTTCGTGACGTCGTAATCGCTGCGCCTGTAGCGCGGCGGACCGGGGTGTGCGCTTCCCGCGGTGGCCGTCTGAATCGCCATTGGAGCAGTCTAGGGGACCGCCCCTTGGCGAAACCGGAACTGGCGCACGGTTTTAGGGTTTGATTCCGGGGGGTAGTTGCCCGAAGGCAATGCAGGGAAACCCCTATTCGACGGGCCGAGCTGCAGGCTGGGTTTGGTTGCCTTCAGGATGCGCGGAATTCCGCCACTACCGGGGCGTGGTCCGAAGGGCGCTCCCACAACCGGGGCTCGCGGTCCACATGGCAACTGGTGCATTCGCTGGCCAGTGCCGCGGTGGCCAGCACGAGGTCGATGCGCAGGCCATGGTTACGCCGGAAGGCGCCCATCCGGTAGTCCCACCACGAATACGTCGCGGCGGGCTGTTCGAAGCGCCGGAACACGTCTTCCAGCCCCAGCGCCAGCAGCGCGGTGTAGGCACTGCGTTCCGGTTCGCTCACCAGCAC
>JBEGRA010000315.1:0-3323 GCA_041180705.1 Pseudomonadota bacterium
TTCTCCACGTGGATGGCATGGAAATAGGTGGCGTTGTCATCGGTCCAGTCGCGCACGCGAACGGCAGGCCCGGCCGCGCGCTGCAGCGCACCGCGCAACTGCGGCACGGCGAGCGGGTCCGGCAGGCTCAGGCGCAAACCCGCCGGCCGCACGTCGCCTTCGCCACCCGTCAGGCCCCAGGCATCGTCGAGGTGCACCAGCGCGAGGCCCGCGTCGTGGTCCGCCACGCCCGCTTCGAACACGCCGGCCACGGTAAAGCTGCGCAGTTGCGGGGCGAGGTCCAGCGCCTCACTCGCGCGCCCGGGGACCAACACCGTGACGGTGCCGCCCACCTGCACGCCCAATTGGTCCGCCAACGCGACGCCCAGGATGATGCGGTCCAGCCCCGGCTGCAGCAGGTCCAGCTTGCCTTCGATCAAGGTTCGCGCCGCAGAAGACACGGTGGCTTCACGCGCGGGGTCGATGCCGCGTACCAGAGCGCCGGTCATTTCGGCGCCGTTCGACAGCAGCGCCTGCTGTTCGATGAAGGGCGCCGCACCGCGCACGGGCAAACCCGCGGCGTGCAAACGTTCCACCACCGGCTGCCATCCGGCAGCGGTCGGCGCTACCTGACCCGGGGCCGCCGTAAGCGTGACCGGAGCGCCCATCGCCAATAGCCGCCCGCGAAGTTCGCCTTCGAACCCGTTCATGACCGACAGGATGGTGATGAGGGCAGCGACGCCCACGCACACCCCGGCCAGCGACAGCCAACTGCTGAACGAGACAAAGAAGCCCGCGTCGCGCGAGCGCACGTAGCGCAAACCGATGAACAGCGGCAGGAAGCGGGAGAACATCCCGCTATTGTGCGGGAGGCTCAAGGAGCAGGCAAAGCGCGGCGCCGCCGGCGCCAAGCCCACCCCAGCCCAACCGCCAGCAGCAGCCCCAGGACGATGCCGGGCAGCGCGCGCTTCGTGGCCGGCCAGTAGACGTTATGCAGCGCGTTCTTCAGCACCTGCTGCGTGGCCTCGTAGCCTGCCGGCATGGGCAGCACATGGTTCGCGCGCGCATACGCTGCGTAGTCCTGCTGCAGTTCGAGGAATTTCTCCGGCAGGGCCGCGGCCAAGTCGCGCGTCTCGCCGGGGTCGGCGGTCAGGTCGTACAAGTGCCACGCGCCATCGCCCATGGGCGGCAGCACCTTGCCCAACTTGTAGCGACCCTTGTAGAGCGCAGCGTTGCCCGAAAGCTCGAAGCCGACGGGTTCGTTGTCGCCGTAGACCGCCTGCGCCTTGCCCTGCAGTACCGGCAGCAGGCTGCGCCCGGCCACCGGTTCCACCGGCTGGCCCTGCCACTGCGCTACCGATACCGGCAATTGCGCGAGTTCGAGCAGCGTGGGGGCCAGATCCATCACGCGCGTGAACGCCGGTTGCACGCTGCCCGGAACCACGCCGGGGACACCGGCGATGATGAGCGGCACGCGAATGCCGCCCTCGGTGCCGTAGAACTTGTAGCCTGCCAAAGGCCCCGCGGCCGCCGTGGCCCAACCGGGCCCGATGACCCCGTAAGTACCCTTCTCCCCTAGTCGCGCCGGGTCGCGCGAGTACTGCGTCTGCAGCCATAGCCAACCGGCGAACTGGTCGTAAGGGTCGGAGCCTTCGGGCCCGTTGTCGGAGAGGAACACGAACACCGTGTTGTCGAGTTGCCCGGCAGCACGCAGGTAGTCGATTAGACGGCCCACGTGGTAGTCCATGGCCTCCGCCATGCCCGCATACACCTCCATGTTGCGAGCGGCGAAGGCCTGCTTCTTCTCCGACAGCGAACTCCACGCCGATGCCGTGGGCGTATGCCCCAGCGCAATGTCCGCGGGCAACACACCCAACGCAACTGCGCGCCGCGCGCGCTCGGCCCGCACGGCTTCCCAGCCGGCGGCATAACGGCCACGGTAATGGTCGCGGAACTCGGGCGGCGCCTGCACGGGCAAGTGGTTCGCCTGAAACGCCACGTAGGCGAAGAACGGCTGCGCAGCTGCCGGCGTGGCGGCATCCGCGCGCAGATAGCCCAGCATGCGGTCCACGAAATACTGCGAGGAGTAATAGTCCTCGGGGAGCTTTGCCGGGCGTCCGTCTTCGTACCAGTTCACGTGGTCCGTGAGGCCGAGGTAACGCTGGCCGGTCTCCCAGTTGTCCGAGCCGCTGTCCGCCTGGATGAGCGAATGCGTGAAGCCACGCGCCGGTGGCAGGTTGTAGTCCGCATGGCCCACATGCCACTTGCCGGCGGCGTAGGTGCGGTAGCCGGCGGCCTGCAAGCGGCTCGCCACCGTGACCACGTTGTGGTCGAGCACCGTCAGATAACCCGGGCGCCCCAGATGTTCCTGCGGGATGGTCTCCCGCATGTTGCCCACGCCGTTACGGTGGTTGTCCACGCCCGTCAGCAGCATGGCGCGCGTGGGCGAACAAGAAGCGGAAGCATGGAAGTTGCTGAAGCGCACGCCGCGCCGCGCGAGTGCGTCGAGGTTCGGCGTGGCCATCTCGCCACCGAAGGCGCCTACGTCCGTGAAGCCCCAATCATCCGCCACGAGCACCACGATATTCGGACGCTGGGGCGCGGCGCTGGGCGCCGTGGCCGCCGCAGTGGCCGCCTCAGTGGCAGCCGCAGTCGCTGTCAGGAGCAAAACCGCAAGCAGCACGCTGCGAGATTTCATGCCGCACGCTCCGTCGCCACCCGCAGCCCGGCGCGTTCGATCCGCGGGAACTGCAGTTCCGCTACGGCCGCACCACCCTGCGCTGCCAGCCATTCGCGAACACGCGCCTGGTCTGCAGTCGAGGCGGCATTCAATTTGTCTTGCACGCGTTGCAGCATCCACAAGGTGTACGGCAATGCGGCCCGCCGGAACGGTTTCCCGTCCAAGGGGAACTCCACTTGCGCCAATCCGCGAGGCCATTTGACGCCGGGGCCCGGCCGCGGCGTGAAGGCGTTCATCTCGCGAACAATACCAGCACACCAGCCGAGGAATTCGCTGAACACCGACTGCAACACCGGCAACAACGTGGGGGGTACCGCGTCGCCTGGGAAGAATTCACCCTTGGGCTGTTCCGCAAAGTTCATGCGCTCGAGCCAGCGCCGCAAATTCGCGTGGGGAGCAACGAGGTGATCGCGGGGCCAGGGGTCCCGCGCCAGGTGGCCATAGAACGGGCCCACCAGCGCGAAGTCCGCGCGGCAAGGCCGGCCGCCCAGCAGAAAATCGTGTTCGGCGAAGTGGGCATCCAGCAGCCCGAGCATGCGGCGCGTCCAGCTTTCGATGGTGGCGTACTGCGCAGGCACGATGCCGACCCCGGGAAGATGGGCCC
>JBEGRA010000316.1:0-2941 GCA_041180705.1 Pseudomonadota bacterium
CCGCTGAGACCGACAAGGCGCGGTTGCGTACGCCAACCCCTTGAAATCTTTTCCAGTGCGCACATGCTGTGCCAATGGAATACCGTGACTACTACGCCCTGCTGGGCGTGCCGCGAACCGCTGATGCGGAGGAGATCAAGCGCGCCTATCGTCGCAAGGCGCGCAAGTTCCATCCGGACGTCAGCAAGGAAAAGAACGCCGAGGCGCGCTTCAAGGAAGTGCAGGAGGCCTACGAGGTCCTGAAAGACCCGGAAAAGCGCGCGGCCTACGACCAACTCGGCCCGAATTGGCGCGATGGGCAGCAGTTCCGCGCGCCGCCGGGGTTCGACTTCGGTGGGCGCGGCGGCGCTCACCCCGGTGGGCAGCCCGGTGCCGGCGGCGGTGGGTTCAGCGATTTCTTCTCGTCGCTGTTCGGTGGCGGCGGAGGCGGTGGCTTCGGCGGTAGTGAAGACCTTGGCGATCTGTTCGGTCGCCGGGCCGGGCAGGCTCGGCAGGCGCGGTCTCGTGGTCGCGATTCCCGTGTAGTGCTCGCCGTGCCGCTGGAAGAGGCGCATTCCGGAGCGTCCCGCGAGATCGACCTGGATCGCCGTCGCGCCGACGGTACTTCCGAGCGGCGCAGTCTGCGGGTGAAGATTCCCGCTGGTGTGCTGCCCGGGCAGGTGATGCGACTGGGAGGGCAGGGCGGCGAGGGTGCGGGCGGACCGGCCGGCGACCTGCTGCTTGAGGTGCAGCACGAGCCGCATCGCCATTTCAAACTCGAAGGGCGAGACCTGCACTTGCACGTGCCGCTGGCGCCTTGGGAAGCCGCGCTCGGTGCGACGGTGCAGGTGCCGACGCTGGAAGGGCCGGTGGACCTTCGCATTCCGCCCAACAGCAGTGCCGGGCGCAAGCTGCGGCTGCGCGGCCGCGGCTTCGCCGGAGAGCGTGGTGCGGCGGAAAGCCGCGGCGACCTGTATGTGATCGTGGATATCGCCATGCCGCCCGCTACCGACGACCCGGCGGTGCGCGCAGCCTGGGAGGCGCTGCGCGAGGCAGCGGCGTTCAGCCCGCGCGAGGGGTGGGGCTAGGAAGAGTCCAGAGCGTTGTGCGAGGGAACTTGCTCCCGACGACTTCAGCCGACGACGCCGCCCAACAGGTGGCCGATGCCGAAGGTGATGGCACCGGCACCAGCCCCGATGGTGAGCATGCGCAGGCCACCGATGAAGGCATTGCGGCCGGTGAACAGCGACAGCACCATGCCCACGCCGAACAAGGCCAAGCCGCTCAGTCCGGCTGCGTAGAGTGCCGCCTGGTTCACGGCATGGCCGAGCAGGAAGGGCAACAGCGGCAGCGCTGCCCCCAACGAGAACGACAGGAAGCTGAACACCGCAGCGCCCCAAGGGGAGCCGAGGTCGTCGGGGTTCAGGCCGAGCTCTTCGCGGGCCAGGGCATCCAGTGCGTGTTCCGGGTTCTTCACGAGTTCGGAGGTCATCTCGCGGGCTCGGGCCAGATCCATGCCGCGGGCCGCATAGATAAGCGCCAGTTCCTCGGCCTCTTCCTCGGGGTATTCCTCGAGTTCCTCGCGTTCCAGCCCGATCTGGTATTCGAACATCTCGCGCTGTGAGCGGACCGAGATGTATTCACCCGCGGCCATCGACAAGGCGCCGGCGAGCAAGCCCGCCACGCCGGCAGTAAGCGCAGCACCACTGGTGGCGCCGGCCCCGGCCACACCCATGAGCAGGCTGGCGTTGGAGACGAGACCGTCGTTCACACCGAACACGGCGGCGCGCAGGTTGCCACCGCCCACGCTCTTGTGGCGCGCTCCCACTTCGGCGACCGAGGTGGGCATGGCATGGCCCGGCGTGGGAGCACCACTGCCGTACACGGACAATCCGCGGAGCTTCATGGCGATGAGTGCGGTCTTCATGCGGCGTGGGCCGAGGCGCCGCAGCAACATCGCCACGAGGCGCGCGCGCGGGCTGGGCTTGAAAGCGGCAATGAACTCGGGTGAAAGACCGCCGTTGCGTTCCCAGGTGACAGCCTGGTCCTCGGCCGCGCTGGCGAGGGAGCCGAACAGCGAACGTTTTGCCGGGTCGGGTTCGCAATCCATGAGGATGCGGTAGAGCCAAGCGGATTGGCGTTCGTGGAACCAGCTTTCGATGGCGTTTTCGTTCGACATGGCAAGTCTCCGCGGCACGACGCCCGCGGCCGTGCCTTCAGGCACTCCGGGGGAGGCCGTTGCCAAGGATACGCTGTACGTGGCGCACGAGCGCAATCTCGGCCTGGCTGGTATCCACGATGTCGAGCGCACCGGTACGCAAGGCACTGACCGCACCCGCTACGTCGCCCTGTTCGTCGAGGCAGATGACATCCGCTTCGCCATGTCGGCGCAGCTGTCCCAGCAGGTCGCGCAGGGATAGGTCCGGGGCGGCAGGCGCCAGGACCAGAAGCTGCGTGTTTGCACCGTCCGGGTCCTGCAGCAGGGCCTGCCCTGAAGGAAAGACCCGCCCCACCACGGCGTACGGCTGCATCCACCGCAGGAAATCGCGGCCGAGGCGCGCGTCGGCGGTGACCAGACTGACGATGGGATACGTGGAACTGGCCAAGCGGGTAACCCGCTGCCGGGAAAGGTGGGTAGAAAACGGCAGCCTGCGCAGTTTCCCGCTACCGTCGCTACCCTGCCATCGCGGCTTTTACGGATGCCGCTCAGTTCGGCGTGTCTTCACCTGCCGCAATGACCATGCGCACCAGATGTGCCAGCGACGACGCGCCCATCTTCTCCATGACGCGCGCGCGGTGGATTTCCACAGTGCGCTGGCTGACGTTCAGGTCGCCCGCGATGACCTTGTTGGCCTTGCCGGCGGTGACGAGGTCCAGTACCTCCCTTTCGCGCGGCGTCAGGTCGGCGATATGGGCGCGGATGTTGTCACGCGCGCGCAGGCCCGCGCGGTTGTCGCGGTCC
>JBEGRA010000317.1:0-3530 GCA_041180705.1 Pseudomonadota bacterium
GTACGGTCCGGCAAGATTTCGGTGCACGTTGCGTGGCGCCCGTCGTCAATACCGATGCCTCAGGCCAGTCCACGCGTCTGGTCTGGCGCGATTCACTTGGGGCGCTCGAAACCGCTACGGATGTGAACGGCGAGAGCTGGCAAGCGGAGTACGACGAATTCGCGCGCAAGGTGCGCTGGCGCGCGTCCGACGGCAGCGAATGGCGCGCCGACCGCCAGCCTTGCCTCGCCAAAGCTTGCGCTCAGCTTGGTAGCCGCTGGTGGCAGGTAGAGCGCTGGACTGGCGCCGACGGGACCCCGCTCGATGAAGTGACTACCTATTTCGGTGATCGCGGGCAGGCCATGGCGGAGGACCGGCGTGGTGCGCTGGGCACCAAGGTGCGCGAGGCGTGGAACTGGAACCCTGATGGCTATCTGGCAGCGTTCACGCTGCCGGCCTGGGCCGGGCTGCCGGCAATGCAGGGTGGCGTGCGCTACGACGCTTGGGGCCGGGTGCAGTCCGTGCAGCGCCCGCGCAGCGCCACCGACAGCACCGCCATCACTGAAACCTTCGAGTTCGACGGCGCGGTCACCGTAGCCACCGACGCTGCAGGCGCACGCACCGTGTTCAAGCGCGACGCGTTGGGTCGCCTGCGGACGGTCACGGATGCACTGGGCGGAACCGTCACTTACACCTATGGCGCCGCGGGGTTGCTGCGCGTGGTGGATGCGGTGGGGGCGGTTACCCGTCTCGAGTACGACGCGCTGGGGCGTCAGGTGGCGCTGGAAGACGCGCAGGCGGGGCGCCGCGAATTCACGTTGGATTCGCTTGGGCAAGTCATTGCGGAAAAAGACGCGAACGGGCAGATCCGTACGCTTGAACGCGACGTTCTCGGTCGGCCGACGCGCCGCGTGGACGCCGAAGGCGAAACCCGTTGGACCTGGGGCAGCGATGCACTGCGTCATGAAGCCGGGCGGTTGGTCGCCGTCGTCAGCCCGGCAGCGAGCGAGCGGTTCAGCTATGACGCGGCCGGGCGCCTGTCCCGCCACGCTTGGGTTGGCCCGCGCAACGATGCCTACGACTACACCTACGACACGGCCGGGCGCTTGGACTTGCTGACGTATCCGGCGGCAGCAGACGGTACGCGTCTGCGTGTGCGGCATGGCTGGGATGGGCTGCAACTTTTGTCGCTGCGCGATGCGGACAGCGCGCAATGGTTCTGGCAGGCGCGGGCCTTCGATGTTGGTGGCCTGCCCATCGACGAAGTGCTTGGCAATGGTGTGGTGCGCTCTGCAGCACGGGATACGGTGACGGGCCTTCCCGAGTGGCGCCTGGCGCGTCGCGCGGACGGCTCCGCCCTTCAGGATGTGCGCTATGCGTTCGACGAGCGCGGCTTGCTGGCGCGGCGCAGCGACAGCCTCGTGGGCCTCGATACGGGCTTCCGCCATGACTTGCTCGGCCGCCTGCTGGCGGTAACCGGTACACCGGCAGCGCTGACCGTGCAGTACGACGCCGCCGGCAATGTCCTGCAGCGTAGCGACACCGGCGCGTTCCGCTACGACCCGCAAGTGCCCGGACGCCTGCTGCAGGCCGGCACGCATACCTATGCGTATGACGCGAACGGCAATGTCGTGCTGCGCGACGGCGCCGCAATCACCTGGACCTCCGGCGGACAGCCAGCACTGTTGCGTGCCAATGGGCTGCAGAGCCGCTATACCTATGGCGCCAACGGCGAACTGGTGGCGCAGGAAGCCTTGTTCGCCTCCGGTACCGAAAACACGCTCTATCTTGGCGAACAAGTGGAACGTGTGGTCACCGCCACGCGCGAACATCAGCGTCAAGCCATCGTCGGCCCAGAAGGGCCGGTGGCCTGGGTAGTGAAGCGCTCCGATGGAACGCGGGACACCTGGTACGCCACCACGGACGAAGCCGGGAGCCTCGATACGCTCACGGATGGACAAGGCGCCGTGCTGTCGCGCTTGCGCTATTCGCCCTTCGGCGCGCGCCTGTCGGCGGTGGTTGGAAATACCGGGGGGCTGCAGGCCACGGAACAAAGCGCCATTGCTGCCACCACGCGGCGTGGCTTCGGCATGCAGTCGCACGCGGACAACCTGGGCCTCGTGCACTTCGGTCAGCGCGTGCTGGACCCGGCCATCGGGCGTTTCCTGTCACCGGACCCGGTGGTGGGGGAAGCCGGGAATACCCAGGACTGGAACCGCTATGCCTACGCCTGGAACTCGCCTTATGCCGTGAAGGATCCGAATGGCGCCACCGAAGTGGAGATTTACTTCGGTAATGGTGGCTTCGGCATCCGTGTGGGCGGTGGCGAATGCAATGCCGATGGCAATGCGGAGTGCAGCGACTTCGGCATGGGGGTGGTGCCTTCGGATCCGAACGGGCGCTACTTCTACGACTGGGACGACCCGGAGTTCCGGCAGGAGGTCGGTCCGGGCTTCATGCTGCGCTTCTCCGGCAACGATGGTGGCGCGGCCGTGGGTGAGCGGCTGGACCTGTTGCAGGGCGGCCTGAACGCCGCTTCGGCGGGCGCGGATCTCACTGGCGTCGGCGAACCGTTGGGCGTCGCGCTGGATGGACTGAACGGGCTGGTGTCGTTGCTGCGTGGCGAACCGCGCGAAGCCGCGGAGCAGGCGATAGCGATGGTGCCCATCGCCGGCACGTTGAAGAACCTCCAACTGCTGCGCAGGCTGAGTGAAAAGCTCGAGGCGCGCCGTGCCGTCGCCAAAGCGACGCATCACCAGGAGATGAACCCGCGCTACGGGCGTGCCGACCGCTGGCAGACCAAGGTGCTCGAGCCAGGCACGCTCCTGTTGCAGTTCGGGCGTGCCAACGATCCGGGGCCGTATTTCTTCGCGCTGTCGCCGAGCCAGGCGCGGGCTGCGGGTGCGGCGGCGTTGTACGATGGCCTGCAGATGCGCACCAGCGACAACCATGGGCGCTGGACGCAGGTGCAGGTGTACCGCGTCACGCAGCCCATCGGTGGGGCGGTGAGCATTGCCGGCAGCAATACGCAGCATGGCAAGGGCGGCATCGAACAGTATTTCCTGACAAGGACGGAGGGACTGGCCCATGTCGGCACCATCGACCTCGACCGCTGAGCCTGCCGCCGTGCTGGAATTGCCCGGGCTGCAGATTTCTTCTGCCGGTGTTGTCATCGTGGAAGGCCGGGCACTTGCCCAAATCGGTGCCACAGTGGCGGCGCTACCGGACGCCGTCGCGAGCCAGATTCTGCCGGCCGGCTCGCGGTGGTACGCGGAGCAGGTGACCGTACGCGGGTGCTGCGTGTTGGTGCGGCTGCGGCCGCGGCCCTCGGTCTGGCGTCGTTGGCTCGGTGCGCGCTGCGGGGAGCCGGCAGCGCGCGAGCAAGCCTTGGCGGCAGCTTGGGGTTCGCCTGCGCTGCAGGTCTTCCCCTGGGGCGTCCTCGAGCACGGCGTGGCACCGGCTTTGCGTGGCGCCGCTGTCATCACCGTGCGGGTTGCGGTGTTGCCTGCCGCAGTGCCATCGCCCGCGCGGGCGTTCTGGCGGCAACGCAC